>NZ_LGSU01001367.1 GCF_002260545.1 Hydrocoleum sp. CS-953
GGGTAAGGTTGTACTAAGGGATCTATCCCGAAGGAACGTACTACTGCATTACTTGAGGTAGTTGTGATGATTCCAGTTTCGTTAATGAGTCTTGTCATCTCTTTCTTGGCTGTTTATATGTATACGAATACTACTGAAGAAATTGTCAAAGTAGGAACAGCAGGGATGGCATTAATATGTCTATTTTTAAGCTTTGTTTTTGCTCCTTGGAGCATCGTTTTACTGTTGGTAGTATCTTTGGTTATATACCAATCCCCTTTGTTGAAGTATTAGATAAAGAATAGTTAGTAGCATTCTAGTCTTCATCAAACAATAAATCAAAAAATTTATCCACCTCCGTTTTCAGGTGGATAAATTTTGTTTCAGATAGAACAAATGCTAATAGCTCAATAACTATCAATTATCTTAGTAGGCTAATATTATTTTTAGAGGTTGTCAGGTAAACCAGTCTTTTTATTATCTATAGCAATAGGAACTCTTCCCCATCCTGCTTCAGCGCCTAGATCAAGCCATATTTGCTCCAAAGTAGCAAAACTATAAGGATCGTAAGAACCATTAACACCTATATCATAAACACCAGAAGCACCATGTCTAACACCATAAGGATCGTGAATAAAAATTTCCTCTTTATCCAAATTAAATCCTGTTGCTACAACCATGTGTCCGCTACCATGATAAGCTAATCCTAAAACTATTGGGTATCCAGCTTTTAGACAAAGCATTAAATCAGCATGAGAGAGTGTATAAGAAAAATAAGTTTCTACTCCGAAATCTCTTAATGCTTTAGTCTGTGCGTCATGGTCTGTGGTATCACCATATTTTGCTAATGTTTCACCATAAAAACTTTCAAATTCTTTGTAGTTAGCATGCCTTGATTCTTCCCTTAATTGTGGCTTTAAACCTGCTAAGAACATAGAACAAGAAGTCAAATTGCACTGGCGACTTCCCGGACCAAAATAAAGGGTATCGTTATCTAATTGAGAAAAATAAGGTACGTCTAGCTTTTTTATCCTCTCACTTTTTGGTTGTTTCAATTTTAGGTGAGGTGTATAAGCATAAACTTTTTCTAGATAGGTTTTGCCATCATGTGCTAATTTTGGATGTTCTAAGGTAAGTACAGTATGTTGGTAAGCATCTGGCAATATTTCTTTGACTTTGATTTTTTCTTGTTGTTTGACAAGTATTTTCTCATTATCCCATAATTCTGAAGATTGTATAGGTTTAGATTTTAACCAGGTTGAATGGACAAAACCTACAGTGGTAACTTCCATTTTTTCCTCCATTTTTTCGTCTATTTTGTTTTGACCAAACGCACTATTTTTTACAGGTTTACAAAATAGTTTAGCTTCAGCACATCTGCGTCTCCGCAAACCCACTTCAGCAGCAGAACCAGGGTTTCGATATTTTTCAAATTGCTTTGTAATCCAATTTAAATCTTCCCACTTTGAAATACTATCACAAACCCTTGTAATGGACTGAAAGTTTGCTCCACCATAAAAATTTGCACCTAGGTTGTAGGCAAAACTATAAAGAGCTCCCTGTTGATTGGGATTCATCTTAGACCAAGTAGGGATTCTTTCTAAAACAGGTTTACAAACTTCTTCAACTTCCCAGGCTAAATATTTCTCTGCTTCAGCAGGGGAAATAATATCGTTTCTTCTAACTTTACTACCATTAGGATATTTTGTACTCCCATACCCAATGGTAGCAACTTCCCACCCATAAATTGGATCGGGATACGCTTTTGCTCGGCCATCAGAAAGTTTTTCATGATACCCCTCAAATTTCTTAATTAAATTAAGACCACTTTGAGGAATTAAATTTTCTCCACTCATAATTTATACCTAACGACAAAACTGATACAAAGTGACAATATAGACAGTACATATACTTAAAATAGAAGGTTATCTGCCTCTTGTCCACCGCTAGCTTTGTAAAACAACCGCCATTTTTGATATTAATTGAGGCATTTACAGGTATGTATTATAACACGATCTACACTTAATAATACGCTCTATAATTTAGGCATATATACCTTATTTTTCGTTCTAAAAAGGTATATATGCTTAAATTTAAGCATATTTTCTAATTCAGTTTTTTCTAATACCAAATTAATAAATGTTTGCTACAAATAACTAGGCTATTTCTTAGAAGTCAGGAATCATAATGAATAGGCTTGATACCATTTTTTATGTCATAATTTATTTTTTTCGTCAAATATACATTTCTGATCGAGTATTTTAATAGTGCNCATATATACCTTATTTTTCGTTCTAAAAAGGTATATATGCTTAAATTTAAGCATATTTTCTAATTCAGTTTTTTCTAATACCAAATTAATAAATGTTTGCTACAAATAACTAGGCTATTTCTTAGAAGTCAGGAATCATAATGAATAGGCTTGATACCATTTTTTATGTCATAATTTATTTTTTTCGTCAAATATACATTTCTGATCGAGTATTTTAATAGTGCTGATTATTCGTAACATCCTTTTTTTAAAATTGTCTAAGTTTCAATAACTAGACTTTCGGATTTTAATTTCTTGACTTAAAACTGTAAAAACTTGTATATTTATACATTGTATGTTTATCAAGAGTAACTTGAGTAATTTGCTAGGCTTAACATCCCCTAGTGGTGCAGGATTACCTCAGCATAATAATTCATGGGTAAAATGATGGGAAAGATGAGAAATATTGTCAGATATTCAAACAGTATAATTTTAAATAATAAGTCATTCTAAATACTTATTATAAATGATAGAATAGAGCTTTCATTAATTGATAATTGATAATTGATAATTGATAATTGATAATTGATAATTGATAATTACCTCTGGTTAAAGCCGCACGGGAATTGAAGATAAGGAAATTCAAGAGCACTTTTCTCTTGGTCGATTGGATATGGCGTTTAGCGTTCCGCACAATTTTCCTGACGGAATGCTCCGCAAACGTTAACGCTGCGCGACATATAAAACGTTAGCGTTAGCGCAGCTCCTCTGGAAGAGGCAGTGGATCTGCAAGAGCGGGAAACCTTTCCCTCCGGGACGCTTTCCTACGGAATGCTCCGCAAAGGCGCACTTCGGAGCTTTGCGTTAGCAAACGCCATCCCATCCTAAGGTCATGCTCCGCATTTCCTGACGGAATGCTCCGCAAACATGTCGGCGACAGCCGAAGTGCGAAGTTGTGCGGAACGCTAAACGACCGCTTTTTCCCCTATCCAAGGGGAGGCTTTAAACCACAATTATTTAATTATTAATTATTAATAATTCGGTAATTACCTACAACAGAAAGTTTAAGAGCCAGAAAAAACTGAAATTTCCTGTATTTATTAACCCTGGGGTTTACACCCTCCGATACCAGCGGACATGATATAAATTATGGAGAAACTGTGTGCTAAATTACTTCAACACACAGATTAGTTATTAATTAACTATTTCAACACTCACCTGGGATGTCCCATCCTCCTAATGAGTGCTGAATGTTGACCGCTGCTTTAATACAACTGATTCAACCACTGATCTACATCAATTGCTAATTTCTTACCCAATTGTAATAACTTGCGAATTTGAGGTAATTCCCAGGTTTTTTCTACTCCAATATCTCCTACATTTTGTTGTAGCTGAGGATTATTTCGCTTTTCAATACAACCCAAACAAAGAGGTACAATTTGACTTTCCAGAGATTGGAAATAAATCTCCTGAGCGCCAATTAATGACAAACCTAAATTTAATTTATTTCCTACTTCAACAATTCGCTCTAAACCTTGGATATCTAATTCCAAATTCTCCGGTTCATTATCATACAAAATATGCCTGAGTGAGTTAACAATTAGCCTTTCTAAAGATTCCTTAACTTCCAGGTTGTGGAATCGACATTGCTGCTGACCAACTTCACTAGCAAGAGCTTCTAACTCCGCCAAATGACTAATACTTAACTTACCATCACTACTTTCTGCCTCTAAAGTTCGCGCACTTGTCAATAACCGATGACCCAATGCTACTTCAGCAGCTACCTGTAACTCCTGGGGTACAGCTAAATTATCTCGGCGGAAAGCCATCATTATGCTATAATTATCTCGGTACACCTGAGTATACAATTGATCTAGGCGATTGAGAGTTTCTTGACTCAATAGAGTCATTATCCGTTGGCGTTCCTCTGCAAACAGATCCCCTAAACCAAACGAAGATTTTCCAAATAACTCAGCCATGCTCATAATTACATTAGCAACACTGCCTTCTTGTAAAGCATCAAATAGGCTTTCTTTGATTTCTGTATAAACCCGACGACCTGTGAATGGTTGAATACAGCAATGGAAATCCCATCCTCCTAAATGCAGTACAGCAAAAACAAATTCTTTGCATTCGAGTGTAATTTCTGAAGTTAATTGTAGCTGACCTACTGCCAAACTCAGATTACCCATCCGTCGCATTTGATAATCATGTTGCTTAGTGTTGTAGCAGTAAACTCGTTGTTCGCGAGTATAAGTAGTAAATAAGGAATTAATTGCATAGTGAGCTGCTACTTGCTCCAAAGTAATTTGAGCTGTGGCAACTAACTGTCGATAAACTTCATCACCTGTTTTGAAGATATCTACGTTACTGGGGGCAAAAGCAAGTTTAGATACAAATTCTTTCTCTAATTGTACTCCTGCCACATCACCTGCTAATTCTATTGCTCTGGAAGCATAACGTAAAATTTGAGTACCTTCTGGTCGAGATATTTCATCAANCTCCAAAGTAATTTGAGCTGTGGCAACTAACTGTCGATAAACTTCATCACCTGTTTTGAAGATATCTACGTTACTGGGGGCAAAAGCAAGTTTAGATACAAATTCTTTCTCTAATTGTACTCCTGCCACATCACCTGCTAATTCTATTGCTCTGGAAGCATAACGTAAAATTTGAGTACCTTCTGGTCGAGATATTTCATCAAAAAACCACCCACAACTTGTAAACATTAATAGAGAATGTCTTTGCATTTCCAATAAACGCAAAGCATCTACTTTTTCTACTTCTTTAAGGTCGTGGTTTTGATGCTTAGAAAAGAAATTCTGAATGTTCTCAGTGGAGCGATCTAGAATTACTTTAACGTATTCATCTCTTGCTGCCCAAACATCTTTGAAGAAGTGACGACCAAAGTCTTCGTAAATGTCAACAAATTGATCCCGTAGCCAATTGAGTGAATCTCGTAATGGTCTCCGCCATTTCTGATGCCAGGTGCCACCACCACCGCAACCACAATCATCTTGCCAACGGTCAACACCATGACAACAACTCCATGCTGTTACTGGTTTTAATGCAACTTCCCAAGTAGGAGGATTAATACTGAGGTAATGAGCAAAGTTAGTTACTGTCCAATTGCGATTAGGAAATTCTCCTAAGAAAGCGAAGGCAAGACATTTTTCTGTACCGCCTTTATGATGACCGAATGTTTCACCATCAGTGGCAACAGCGATTAATTGTGAGGGACGTTGGTCTCCCCGTATTGCCTGGCCAATTCGTCCGGCCAAATTATGAGAACTATTGAGGACATCATTAAATCCCATATCTCTTGATATCGGACCATCATAGAAAAAGATATCAATGTATGGAGTTTCTGTGGAATTGTCACTGTCGCTACCCCGTAAGAAACAACGATAAGGCCGGGTAGGATCGATTTGACTGCCACCTACTTCGACCCATTCTGGATCATGGTTGTCTGGACTGGAAAATGGACGACAACGTTCTGCTTGGGAAGGAGCTAAAACAATGAAGCGAATGCCTTCTGCAACTAATACTTCTAGGGTAGGATAGTCTACGGCTGTTTCTGCTAACCACATTCCTTCTGGGTCGCGACCAAACCTGGAGCGGAAGTCTTCTTTACCCCAGCGAATTTGAGTATATTTATCTCGTTCGTTGGCGAGGGGCAAGATGATGTGGTTATATGCTTGAGCGATCGCGTTACCATGTCCATCGAGTCGTTGACAACTTTTGCGGTCTGCTTCAATAATTTTTTGATAGACTTCCATATCATGGCGTTCCAACCAACTCATTAGGGTCGGACCGATATTGAAGCTTAGATATTCGTAGTTATTGGCGATCCCCACCAATTCTCCTCGGTCGTTGAGGACGCGGGCAAATGCATTGGGGCGATAGCACTCGTGTAAAATTCGCTCATTCCAGTCATGGCAGGGAGCCGCACTAGGTTGACGTTCGATAGCGTCTAGATAGGGGTTTTCCCTGGGGGGTTGATAGAAGTGACCGTGGATGGTGACATAAACGCCAGTGGCAGTATGTACAGGTGCTACAGAAGTTATCTGATTATTGGTTGTTTCAGATAATGAAACTTCTACAACAGAGTCATTTACTTGATTCAAGTTTGTCTCAGATGAGGAAACCATGCGATCGCATTCTCCATTTAAAACAACAAATTAGTTTGTTCGCCCTAATATGGCGACACTCCAAGATTAAGGATTATTTTTAAACATTTAATTTAGATGTTTAATTCCAATTCTTGGTTAGTTTTTCTCTTTTTCTTTGATTTCAATTACACTTATTCTTTATTAGCCATTGTTGCAGAGTGATAAAAGGCAAATTGTGTTTAGATGCTCTTGATTAGTTAGCCAAGCTTTAGTCTTTCAACAACTACCTCAAAANTTCTTGGTTAGTTTTTCTCTTTTTCTTTGATTTCAATTACACTTATTCTTTATTAGCCATTGTTGCAGAGTGATAAAAGGCAAATTGTGTTTAGATGCTCTTGATTAGTTAGCCAAGCTTTAGTCTTTCAACAACTACCTCAAAACTATACTATTTCCTCCTAACTTGCCTTGACTTTAGTAGGCGATCGTTTTCGCTAATAGTAATGTTGAAAACTTGCTTGCAGAGTTAAATAAAGATTTAATACTTAGGTCTTAATTCCTATCATAAAGCCTACCCTACTCAAAAAGCAAGACTGTAGTGACAAAACTTAACTTTACTTATAACTTNGATCGTTTTCGCTAATAGTAATGTTGAAAACTTGCTTGCAGAGTTAAATAAAGATTTAATACTTAGGTCTTAATTCCTATCATAAAGCCTACCCTACTCAAAAAGCAAGACTGTAGTGACAAAACTTAACTTTACTTATAACTTCTCTGTAAATTAGTAACATTACTTTTGATTAAGAAATTAAAAATAAATCATTTCAATTTCATCAAATTATGTTAAAAGCACTGTGTTTATAGGGAACAAGAAACAGAAATATGTAGTAAAAATTTATCTAAAATGCTATAACAATCCTAAATTGGTTGTGAAAATTTTTATAACAGTTAATTTTAACTGAAAAACTGAGAAATGCTGACTCCTGAATCCTGATTTAGGAGGGATAAGAGGCGGAAATTAAATAATATATCACGAGTAGGAGAAAGAGAAAGTTTTTTTATCACTAATTAAGAGATTGAATGTATCAGGAAATATAAATAGGGAACAGGGAATAAGGAGGAATAAATCAAGACAAATATTTGTCGCTATTAAATCTAGGAATATATGTTTAGTCACAAGTGATGCTTTCTTAATACTTATTTGACAAACAGTCTCTAAACAGACATGATATGATGTCGAAAACTGGCAGTTAATCACTATAGCAATTCCCAAGAAGCGTGAGGTACAAAATTCGTTTGTTTTAGGGAACAGGGAACAGGGAATAGGGAATAGGGAATAGGGAATAGGGAATAGGGAATAGGGAATGAGGAGTAGGGAATAGAAAAGAAATTAAAGAGCTTGTGTACCTCATAAGCTTGAGAAACGCTATATTCACAATCACTATTATTTGAAATTTAGTTAAGTAGGCAAGGGAAATTCAAGGCAAACAGCACTAAAGCAAGTAAATTTTCCTCAAACAATTCTTACTTCTACAGATAATTAAACCTACTGTTCCGTTAGCTGATTCATAATTCCTAATATCATTATCCTAATATCATTATCCTCAAAAGGCCATTTACTTAATGTCAGTAACTTTAGAGATATCTAGGATAAGGCAACAGGAGCAGAAAGAACACCTACAAAAGTATATATATTAGACCTAGGCGTGAAAAAGATCTAGATTTTTTGCGCATGGTCGGGAACAGGGAATACTTAACTGGGAACAGGTAAGATATTTTTACGAAAAAGGCAGTAAAAAGGATTTTTTCTGGTGACTTTTTCTGGTGACTTTTTCTTTCTTTAGCTAATATAACTAAAAGGTTTATTTATTTTCCACCAGATGTCTATTATTGATCACCTGATTTATGATTACATAGATTTCTTTATACTTAATACCATNTTTTCTGGTGACTTTTTCTTTCTTTAGCTAATATAACTAAAAGGTTTATTTATTTTCCACCAGATGTCTATTATTGATCACCTGATTTATGATTACATAGATTTCTTTATACTTAATACCATTTCTCTATGAAGTTGCACTTAATATATAAATGGTAATCATAGGCACAATTAAGATTTAAGCAAGAATTATTAAGTACATTGTTACACAGAAATGGTATTAGTCTAAATGTCATGATCGATCGGCACAATATCAATAATACCTCAATCATTAACGGTCTCACAGAAGATGAGGTAACAGCTCGTCGTGCTTCTGGCTTAGGAAATCATGTCAAACTAGACACAAGTCGCTCCTACAGCCAAATATTAAAGGAAAACTTATTTACCTTTATCAATACCGTTTTCCTCAGCATTAGCCTTGTTTTAATTTCTCTTTCTCGTTATGGTGATGCTTTCCTCGTGATCGTTGTTATTTTAGGTGGCGTCATAGTCAGTGTTTGCCAAGAAATATGGGCTAAACAAAAATTAGATCAAATTGCCCTATTAACTAGACCATTAGCTACCGTTATTCGAGAAAGTAAACAACAAAACATTGATCCCAGTGAAATCGTTGTAGGAGATATATTAGTAGCTAATGCTGGAGATCAAATAGTAGTTGATGGACAAATAGTAGGAGAAGGCCAAATAGAAATGGACGAATCACTTTTAACTGGGGAATCCGATCTAATTCCTAAACAGGCAGGCCAACCAGTTTATTCTGGTAGTTTCTGTGTCAGTGGTACTGCTTACTATGAAGCCCAAAAAGTAGGAACCGAAAGTTTGGCCTATCAACTAACAGTTAGTGCTAGAGCATTTCGCCAAATTTACACCCCCCTCCAACAAGAAATTAACTTAGTCATCAGAGTATTTTTACTCTTGTCATGCTTTCTGTGGATACTGGTTACTATTAATTGGTACTTTGGATTTTATACATTTGCTGACACTGTTCAATATGCTGCTGTAATTGCTGGCCTAGTGCCAAGTGGGCTTTATTTGGCTATCACTCTAGCTTATGCTCTAGGGGCAGTCAAAATGGTGGGACAGGAAGTCCTAATTCAGCAGGCTAATGCTGTTGAATCATTAAGTAATGTAGATATTTTATGCTTGGATAAAACTGGGACTTTAACGGCTAACCGTATTAGTTTACAAGCTATTTATCCCATAGGGCTTGATGAAATTAATTTGGGAAGTCTATTAGGTGAGTATGCAGCTAGTACCACTTCTAAAAATCAAACTATTGAAGCTCTACAAGAGGTTTTCTCTGGAAGTCAACGTTCTCTAATTTTTGAAATCCCTTTTTCTTCAGATCGTAAATGGAGTGGTATGAGCTTTGCCAGTCAAGAGGAAAATTCACCATCTGGGACATATATTCTCGGCGCTCCAGAAATATTAGCTGAAGTTACACCCCTCAGTACGAAAGTTACTCAGCAGATTCAAGAATTAACAATGGCAGGATTCCGAGTGCTTTTATTTGCTCATAACCCCAACTTTAATAGCTTAAACCAAGATTTAGAAAAACCACAATTACCTACTGAACTTTTTCCTCTAGGAATTATTAGTTTTCAAGATGAACTTAGGCCAGAAGCTCGTGAGACTATTAAGGGTTTCTCGGAAGCAGGGATAGAAGTCAAAGTAATTTCTGGAGATAATCCTCAGACTGTAGGTGCTTTGGCCTCACAAGCAGGACTTGGTTCAGATACCCAAGTTATTTCTGGTTGGGAATTAGCCAAACTAGATGAAGCTCAGTTTATTCAAGCAGCAGCATCTAAGACAATTTTTGGCCGTGTCACTCCTAGCCAAAAAGCTAAACTGATCCGTAATTTTAAGGATCAAGGTCATTATGTAGCGATGATTGGGGATGGGGTTAATGATGTTCTCTCTCTAAAAGAAGCTAATTTGGCGATCGCTATGGAAGGAGGTAGTAAGGCGACTCGTAGTGTGGCAGATATTGTCCTATTGAACAATTCTTTTGCCTCTTTGCCTCATACTTTTTTGGAAGGACAACGGATTCGTAATGGTATACAAGATGTATTGAAATTATTTATGATTAGGGTATTCTGTGTCAGTCTATTGATTTTTGCTACAGGATTTATTGGTGGATTTATCGGCGGTACTTTCCCACTATTAAATAAACACAGTGCAGTTGTTACTCTAATATCAGTAGGATTTCCTACTTTTTGTATTCCGATTTGGGCTAAACCAGGAATATTACCTCGACGTAGTATAGTGCGCTCTCTACTTCATTTTACTTTGCCTGCTACTTTGACTCTGACTCTTGTAGCTTTAGGAGTTTATTTAACTTATCTAGCAATACCATTTTCAGGAAATGAGTTAGTTATTGACCTTGACCAAGTTAATGAATTTCTTTCAGTTCCGCGTAGTGCCCTAGTTACAATTATGATTTTATGTGGTTTATTGTTAGTGCCTTTTCTGAAGCCCCCCACAAAAGCTTGGGTGGGTGGAGAAGTTTATAGTGGTGACTGGCGGTATACTTTTGTTGCATTAGTTTTGTTAGGGGTTTATATAGTTATTTTGGTTGTTCCTCCTCTACGTCAATTTTTTGAATTATCTTTACTGAGTATCCGTGATTATGTTGCGATTAGTTGGGTAGCTTTAGTTTGGTGTTTATTATTACGCTATGTCTGGCGAGCAAAACTTCTAGACAAATTTTTAGGTGTCGATCTGAGTTGAGGGAATAGGGAATAGGGAATAGGGAATAGGGAATAGGGAAAAAAGTACATGGTCTCTCTTAAATAGCTAATTAATAAAAGAAAATTAACGACACTTGAAGTCAAAATTCCTATTGCGTATGTCGCAATAGACATGAATGAAATTTCTATTTCTAATTTGCTCAAAGCTGAACTCTGAATTTTATAGGCAAAAACTTCTATTGCCATATCCGCAACAAAAGATGGAGTGAGC
>NZ_LGSU01001368.1 GCF_002260545.1 Hydrocoleum sp. CS-953
GGTTGTGATAAATTAAAAAGTAAATAAAAAATTTGAAACTCTTACCTGTTGCCTGTTGCCTGTTGCCTCTTGCCTAAAAAGCAGCAAGATTTTTGCCACGAATAAAATAGGATTGCTATAGCTAGTCTAATAATTTCATATCTTAATGAGTTAAGGAGGAAGAAATAACGCTTTAGTTATCTAGGACAGAAGGAGTAAATATCGATCAAAAAGGATAAAATGATAGAGATAGCAATCTAAAATAGATTGGAAAAGCTATTTTTTACATATCATAGATAGTTAAAAATAACTGCTGAAATTAATTATAAACGGCTATATCTATCATTTTTGCTCTTTTCCTCAATATTTCTTACCAAAAAATCAGGTCCAAAGCTTCACCTTTTAAGGGGATGAAAAAATATTTAACTCAGTATTTCAAGCCTCCGACTAAGGTCTGAGGTTCACTGATAACTGTTAACGCAGTTCCTCCGCAGGAGGCTAACTGAAATGACTTCCTCCTTCTTCCTTGCTTCTACTACTTGTAATAAACATTTATAAAATTGGTATAACTTCTTCCTTCTAACTTCTTCCTTCTTCCTTCTTCCTTACCTTAATGTACGGTTTCCACGAACTAGCACTCAATAGTTTAGAGTGCTAAATTTTTATTTGGAAGCAATAGGAGAAATTATATGGCCAAAATTGTAGAATTTGATGATAAATCCAGACGCGCTCTAGAACGTGGAATCAATAGCCTAGCTGATGCGGTAAGAATCACTATGGGGCCAAAGGGTAGAAATGTATTATTAGAGAAAAAATTTGGCGCTCCCCAGATTGTTAATGATGGGATTACCGTAGCGAAGGATATTGAATTAGAAGATCCTCTAGAAAATACAGGGGCTAGATTAATTCAAGAAGTGGCATCTAAAACTAAAGATATTGCTGGAGATGGCACAACTACCGCTACAGTTTTAGCTCAATCTATGATTAAAGAAGGTCTCAAAAACGTAGCTGCTGGCGCAAATCCAGTAGCAGTGCGTAAAGGGATTGAGAAAACTGTTAATCAGTTAGTTCAAGAAATAGAAACAGTTGCTAAACCAGTAGAAGGAGAAGCGATCGCTCAAGTTGCCACAGTCTCCGCAGGTGGTGATGCAGAAGTAGGGAAAATGATTTCTGAAGCAATGGATAAAGTTACCAAGGATGGGGTAATTACCGTTGAAGAATCTAAGTCTCTTTCTACAGAATTGGAAGTTGTGGAAGGGATGCAAATTGACCGTGGTTATCTTTCCCCTTATTTTGTAACTGATCAAGAGCGTTTGGTAGTAGATTTTGAAAATGCTCGTATCTTAATTACTGACAAGAAAATTTCTTCTATTCAGGATTTAGTCGCGGTATTGGAAAAGGTTGCTCGTGCTGGTCAATCTTTATTAATTATTGCTGAGGATATTGAAGGGGAAGCTTTAGCTACTTTGGTTGTGAATAAAGCACGGGGTGTACTAAATGTTGCTGCTGTGAAAGCTCCTGGTTTTGGCGATCGCCGTAAAGCTATGCTCCAAGATATTGCTATTCTTACAGGTGGTCAACTCATCTCCGAAGAAGTTGGTCTGAGTCTAGAGATGGCAGACTTAGATATGATGGGTGTTGGTCGCAAAATTACTATTAATAAAGATAATACAACTATTGTTGCTGGTGGGGATACAGCAGAAGAAGTGAAAAAGCGGATTGGTCAAATTCGCAAACAGCTTGCAGAGAGCGACTCTGACTATGATAAAGAGAAATTACAAGAGCGCATCGCTAAATTAGCTGGTGGTGTAGCAGTAATTAAAGTTGGTGCTGCTACAGAAACTGAACTCAAAGACCGGAAGTTACGCATTGAAGATGCTTTGAATGCGACAAAAGCTGCTGTTGAAGAAGGTATTGTACCTGGTGGTGGTACTACTTTAATTCACTTGTCTACTAAAATTGATGAGCTAAAAGGTAGCTTAACAGATGAAGAGCAAATTGGTGCTGATATTGTGAAGCGTGCTTTAGAAGCTCCTTTGCGTCAAATTGCAGATAATTCTGGTGCTGAAGGTTCCGTAGTTGTAGAGAAAGTACGTTCTACTGATTTCAGTGTTGGTTATAATGCTTTAACTGGCGAATACGAAGATATGATTAGTGCTGGTATTCTCGATCCAGCAATGGTGGTACGTTCCGCGTTGCAAAATGCTGGTTCTATTGCTGGTATGGTATTAACTACTGAAGCTGTAGTTGTTGAGAAACCAGAGCCGAAAGCTGCTGCGCCTGATATGGATGGCGGTATGGGCGGCATGGGCGGCATGGGCGGTATGGGTGGCATGGGAATGCCTGGTATGGGAATGATGTAATTTCTAGCCATCAGCTATCGGCTATCAGCTATCAGCTCAAGTCCAAACAATAGTTTGTAAAGGATTTTAATTTTATTAATGTCCTAACACTTTTCTGTAGTGCTATATATAAGTTAGCCTGTTGATCAAGGGGTGTTGCTCTAGTAGCGCACCCTTAATTATTTTGTAGCACAAGCTTCCAGCTTGTCCACTTATATCATGTCCTGATGATTACTATAGCCTGTGTCATTGCGAGTGGAACGGAGTGGAAGGTTTGCGGAGCATTCCGGAACGGATAGCAATCTCAGGGGTCTCAGGAGATTGCTTCCTATCGTCGCAATGACGAGTGTTCAATCGGATTTCATATTATATCATGTCCTGATGATTAGTGATCAAAAAAATTTTGTTTGTAGTATAGCTCTCAGCCTTATCTATAGTTAGGGCTAGAGCAATTCTACGAACTTTAAAAAAAGCATAGAAACCGGGTTTGTATCAAATGCCCTTGTACGGACGTTGCATGCAACGTCCCTACCATCGACCTCCGACAAACCCGGTTTCTTATAACACTTCCGTTGCCAAGTGGATCATGATATAAATTTGAGAATGTTATAATTAGTCTAATTAATATTAATATTTAGAGTAATTATGGCTGGTAAACTTTGGCGCAATATTTGGCAAGTTCTAAACACAGAAATAAAATTCAATTCTTCCGGAATTGTTACAGGTGGAGTTGAAGCTAGTAAGGCACTTTTTGAAATAGCAAAAGCATTACAAGAAAATAAGGATGCTAAGGAATTAAAACCTTTTATTGAAAATATTGATTCTGTTTTGGATGTGTTAAATTCTCCCCTAGGAAAAGTTGTAAAGGAGAGTTTACCTTTTTTGCCTATTGCAACAGGAATTATTGCTTATATTGTTAAACAAAGTCGGCGGGAACCAACGTTGGAAGATGCGGTGCAGTTGGTGGCTCAGGTAGCTTATTTAGAAAGTTTTAGACAATTTTTTATAGAACATCCAGAAATATCGGAGAGGCTGACAGAAACTGAGGCTTCGGAAGCGGTACAAAAAAAGATTAATAAGTTGGATGAAGATATTAATTTTAATGACAGAGATGCTAAGAATACTTTGATTTGTTTTTATGATTCTCCCTTGAGAAAAAAGTTTGATGATATTTTATTTGCACGTTTAAAAGAATCTGGTTTAGATGAAAATACTGCCAAAATTGTCACTGAAAGAATCTCTCGCAGTACGCATCGTTATATGAAAGAAGCGGTGGTAAAGGTGAAAGATGATGCTAAAAAATTAGCTGGAATTTATGGGGATGGTTGGCAGCAAGATTTGGAAGTTTATGGCAGTATTGATAATTATTTGAAAGACAACATCGCTACTAAACCACAGGAAAAAGTATTTGATGAAAATTTCTATTTTCGGCAAATTTATGTGCCACTAGAAGTTAAATCTGTTAAGTCCGATGGGAAGGTTCAAGAAACAACAACATCTCAGAATATTGAGGAGTGGGCAAAAACAATTTTGGTGGATAAAAAGAAAGACAAACAGGTGTTATTTATTCAAGCAGGGCCGGGAAGAGGAAAAAGTGTATTTTGCCGGATGTTTGCTGACTGGGTGCGCCGGGAATTACATCCTATTTATACGCCTATTTTGATTCGGTTGCGGGATGTCAGAAATTTTGCTGCGAATATTGATGAGACTTTAGCTGATGCTGTGGGTTGGGATTTTGTGAAGACTGATAGCGGTTGGTTGACAGACCGCAATACTCGGTTTCTGTTTTTGCTGGATGGGTTTGATGAGTTATTGTTGGAGCGGGGAGCGAGTAATGACTTGAAGGTGTTTTTAGACCAGGTGGCACAGTTTCAGAAACGAGCAGGGGAAAATAAGGAGCGCGGTCATCGGGTGTTGATTACGGGTAGACCTTTGGCACTTTATGGTATTGAAAGGTTGATGCCATCTAATTTAGAGCGGGTAAGTATTTTGCCAATGGGTGATGATATTCAGCAACAGTGGTTTAAAAAGTGGCAGATGGTTGTAAGGGAAGCGAGAACAGAAAAGTTTCGGGAATTTTTGCACAGTCAACAATGTCCGGAGCAGGTTAAGGAGTTGGCGCGGGAACCTCTGTTGTTATATTTGCTAGTGGCAATGCACCGAGATAAGAAGTTACAGGTAGAGATGTCTGTTACTACTAATGTTGGTGGGACAAAAGTTTTGATTTATGAGCAGGCGTTGAAATGGGTGCTAGAAAAACAGCGAGGAAATGTTAGTCGAGAAATTACGCAGTTGGAGCGAGAAGATTTAGAAATTTTGTTGGCAGAAGCGGGGTTGTGTGTGGTGCAGTCTGGTGGTGAATATGCTGCTATAAAAATGATTGAAGACCGACTGGTGAAACAGGGATATAAGGAGTTGCAGGCGTTAATTGAAAAAGCTAGGCAAGATAAACGAGAGGATGGGTTGAAAAATGCTTTGGCTGCTTTTTATTTGAAGTCGGCAGCAGGGGCAGAAAATTCTGTGGAGTTTTTTCATAAGAGTTTTGGTGAGTTTCTCTGTGCAAAACGGATGGCAGAAAGTCTGGAAGATTTGACAGAGAAAACTGGGAAGCGACGTAAGACTTATGTGGTGTCTGATGAGGAGTTGGAATGGCAGGTTTACGATCTGTTTGGTTATAGTAATTTGACGGCGGAAGTTGTGGAATATTTGATGGCGTTGTTGGTGAAAAGTGAGGTAGAGTTGGTGGTGTTGTTTGAGCGGTTGCATGGGTTTTATCTTGACTGGTGTGATGGGAAATTTATTGAAGCGACCGAGGAAACTTTACCTCAGAAAAAGGGGAGGCAGTTGCAGCAGTGGGGTATTGAGTCTGGGCAACGTCGGGTGGATATTTATACGGGGTTGAATGTGATGATTTTGTTGTTTGAGTTGCATCGTTATGGGCAGTCTCAGGAGGGGTTACGGGAGCAGTTGCATTTTTATCCTTGTGGTAAACGTGATAGTGAAGATTTTGAAAACACAAAACTATTGAAGATTATTGGTTATAGTCAGTGTCTTGAGAATCGTGCTTTTGTAGAAATAGTAGGTAAGTTTCTCATTAGTGCCGACCTCATTGGTACCAACCTCATTAGTGCCGACCTCATTGGTGCCAACCTCAGTGATGCCAACCTCAGTGATGCCATCCTCATTGGTGCCTGCCTCAGTGGTGCCGACCTCAGTGGTGCCAACCTCAGAGATACCGACCTCATTGGTGCCTACCTCATTGGTACCAACCTCAGTAATATAAAATGGAATAATCAAACCAACTGGTCAAATACTATCGGTTTACATGAAGCAAGAGAAGTTCCAGAAGACCTACAACAAAATCCAGAATTTGCCGCAGCAGTTGCTCAGTCACGAGCAGCAAGTCAACAACAACAGTAAATTTTTAGGGGGCGTTAGAAGGCTTAAATTCAGACTATGAAAAGGATTTAACAATCCGTCGTAACGCACCATTGAATATGTGTGGGTCTACTTTTTTGAGACTAACCATCAGTAGATTATTAAAGGTGCGTTACGCTTCGCTAGCGCACCCTACTGGACTCTTGCAAAAATATCATTTTGTATTCGCTGTTCATCATAAATACTGAGCTTTCCACCTTTTCTAGACTTTCCAAAATGCCATCTACCTACAGTTAAAACAAATTGCTTCGCAGTAGAACTTGCTGGATTATCTTCCAAGATATCCAATGCTCTATTATAGATTCTTTCTCTCTCAGACTCAGGAAGTAGCATTATATGTGTGATACATTGCATAAAAATCCTCTGCACATCTGAATTTATGGGATTTGTATTCAGATAATCTATAAATGGATTGATTAGGTCGGTTGGTAGTAAGTGTGCTTTGCTAGCCGATATAGCTAACCGCTCGTAACTATCGGATGTTGGTTTGACTTTCTCTTGTTCTAGCAACTCCTTAAAGAGATAATTGGAGCTGAGATACTGGCATTTGCCCACTGCTGTCATAAATCGTTGATGTGCTAGTTGATCTTGAGGATATGCAGCCAGATGTTTTACCATTCCCTCAAGCATCAAATCACTGAATGACTCAGCTCTTTTTATCACTTCTAAAAATCTCTCATGTGCTAGCATATCTTGAGGTTTTTGGGAAGTGTGTTTGAGCAGCTTTTCAGTCATTAATTTACCAGGAGTATAAGAATAGCCCTCACCCTTGTATTTCTTTATTTTTGCATCTAAAGCACCTAAAGTTTGGATGAATTGCTGATGTTTTTCTCTAGAGTTAGAATTACGATATAAACTATCTAGGATCGGTAGCATTTTTTCTTTTTCAAACTTTACAACCGATCTTCCTCGGTAGTAATTGAGCAAAGCTAGCAGAATAATAAGTATTATTATGGCAAATATATATTCCATTGTTGGAGTCCTCAAAAAATCACCTATAAATCTTAAATTTTAATAATACCATGTCCGGTAGTATCTTTAGTAGTTTGTAGGTTGGGTTGAGGTCACGAAACCCAACACCAAGATATATTTGTTTCTTTGACCAAAAGTCTCGTCTTAGGGAGTTTCGCACAGAAACAATTTTTGTAAGAAGACATTAAGAAAACCTAACAAGAAACTTCCACTTGTTGGGTTTATCCTCCGGATAAGCTCCGCTAACGCCAGCTCAACCCAACCTACCTTAGAAGCGATCGCTCACAATGCCAGTCATAGTGATACTAAAAAGGCAAATATTCAACTATATTCAGCCATTCATCAGCTTCAGAGCCTAAAGCAATCAATTCCAAATCCTTAACAAACTCCCCTATCGTACCTCCAAGTTGATGACCAAAGATTAAACCAGCAAATGGTTTCCCTTGACTTTGCCAAGTTTCAGCGAGTACCTTAAAACCAATATCTTGAGTAAATAAAACTCGACCTTGCAAAGTTGCTCGTGCTAAAAGTTGGTCGTCTAATAATTCTGCAGCATCATCCTCTATTGCAGTAATAACATCAACTCCACGACGACGTAGTTGTTGAGTAATAGCTATGGGAATATGAACATCCATGTAAAGTGGAACAGACATTTTATAGTAACCCCCTAAGACGCATCCTTACTAAAAAAGGTGATGGAGCAGCAGCAGATTTTTCCCGCTGTACTTGTTCCCACTCCTGACGAATTTCTGCATTAATCTCATCCTCATGGTCAAAATAATATGCCATTGCTGCATGAGCTTCCGAAAGCCTTAAATAAGGATGTTGGCGACACATTTCGTCAACAGACCATCCATAAGCTAAATAATCCATAACAATTTGAGCAACACGCACCCTGGGTATTCTTTGTAGTCGTGGTGGTTGATTTTCCTCTATTTTTATATGAGGATAATTAACTTTTACAGTCATAACTATAATAGTGAATAGAGTTAGAAGAATATATGCTAATATTATAGCAAAATATTTAAGGTAATAAAAATTATGTCTGAACTACAAGAATTAAGAAAAAAAGCTCTAAATTTATCGGTGAGCGATCGCCTGTTATTACTCCAGGCCATTGCAGATTCTTTGAGCGAAGAACTTAGCCCTCGGCCAGAGTTACCTCCTGATTTTTTAGACAGGATGATTGGAATAGGAAAAACAGACACTCCACCTCCAAATGATGCAGAAGTTGAAGCGATACTTGAAGAACGTTTAGTGGAGAAATATCTAAAATGAGAGTTTTAATAGATACAAATATTGTTTTAGACGCTTTGCTAGAACGGGAAGCATTTGTTGAGGATGCAAGGACTTTATTCACAGCTATTCAATCTCAGCAAATACAAGGATTTGTCACAGCAACAACTTTAACTAATATTTTCTACATTGTTAGAAAACAAACTAAAAGTATTGAACGAGCAAGAGAAGCAGTTGCTATGACATTAGCATTAATGAAAATTTGCGAGGTTAATCGTAATATTTTAGAAACTGCTTTTGCTTCTAATTTGAGGGACTTTGAAGATGCAGTCCAGTTAGCTTGTGCTTATGCTAAGAATGTGGATGCTATTGTTACTCGCAATGCTGATGATTTTGCTGGTGCAAGTCTGCCTATTTTGTCAGTTCAACAGTTATTTGAACAGATGAATAATGATGGATAAAAACATCAAAAACCCACGTTGAAATTTGCCAACGTGGGGAAAATATAATTTCTAAATTTTCAAACTACTAGCGCCTCTAGCTTAAAAATGTGGGTAAGTTTCATAAATTAAGACCTCTCCCCTAACCCCTCTCCTACAAGGAGAGGGGAAATACTCCCCCTTCCCTAGCAGGGAAGGGGGTTGGGGGGTTAGGTTTTTTTTAACCACAATTTTAGTCTAGATAAGCTACTACTATTACTGTAATCTCTCTTTTAAATGTTCCCCTACTCGCAAAGCATTAGCAATAATTGTCAAAGCAGGAGTTACGGCAGCACTCGATGGGAAAAAACTACTATCTACAACATATAAATTATCTACATCGTGGGTACGACAGTTAATATCCAAAACTGATGTTTTCGGGTCTTCCCCAAACCGACAAGTACCACACTGGTTTGCTACAACTTCGATGGGAACTTCCCCACGAGGATAAATGCTACCACGCTTCAATACAGCATTTCCAACCACTTTGTCTACTGACTTCAAGACATCCATCCAACGATGCACTAGGCGATCGTGTGCTTCCCAGTTGTTGGGAGTGTAATGGAAAAATAGCTTATCCCCTTTTACTTCAACGCGGTTATTGGGGTCTGGTAATATCTCCGAATGTATCCACCAACCAATGGAACGCAATGCTAACTGTTTCAAACCAAACCCAGGCATTGCTTTTGCTAACACAGATAATATAGGTGGAGATTCGGCAAAAGTAATATCTTGGAGCAACCCACCTGTGTTCTCAATGTGACCCATTGGATAGGAATAATTCTCGTCTCCCCAATAAAAATCATTTATACCAACGCTTCTGAGAAAGTTACCAGAGTTAGGTTTCGGACTGGGTTGCACTATGGCGGTCATCTGATGTTTCATCAGGTTGCGCCCAACTTGTCCGGAACTGTTTGCTAAACCATCGGGATGTTTTTCGTTAGCAGAACGTAATAATAATGCTGCTGAATTGACTGCTCCACAAGCAAGTACGACAATATCGCCAAAAAATAGAAATGATTGTTTGCCAATTTCTACTTCTACTGCTTTGACAGTATTGCCAGAGGAGTTGGTGAGTAAACAAACTACTTTTGCATTAGCTTTAATAGTAATATTGGGAGCGTCGAGTAGTGGTGCAATACCGAATACTTCCGAGTCGCCAGTGGGGTCTTCCTCTTCGCGAGTCAGAGTTAATGGTAAAGTTTCAGGATGTAGACCTTGTTCGGCGATCGCTTCGACAACTTTTTGAATTTCTGGGTTGTGTTCAACTGCGGGATAAGGATATTCTGCACTGTGGGGAGGTTCGGTAGGGTCGTTGCTTGTTTGACCGTGAACTTTATAAAGTTGTTCTGCTTCAGTGTAATAAGGTTCAAAGTCGTTGTATTTGAGACACCATTCTGGAGAAATTCCTTCTTGATGTTCCACTGCTTCAAAGTCTTTTTCCCGCATCCGAATTAGGGCAGCTCCATAGATTTTTGTATTGCCACCAATAGCATAATTTGTCTGTGGAGAAAATGGTTCCCCTGCATTATCATACCAATTTTCATGGGCGCGATAAAGTTCTTTTTTAAAGATATCAGCGTGCGCTCTATTTTGGATTTCCAGAGGCATAAAATCACCTCTTTCTAGGATTAATATTTTTTTGCCAGTTTCAGCAAGTTTATATGCTAAAGTACCACCACCTGCTCCTGTGCCGACAATAATTACATCATAATGTTGGTCATCAATAATCATTTTTTTCTTCCTTTAATAGTTTTTTTGAGATGTATTGAAGAAGTTAAAAGTCAAAAGTCAAAAGTAATATTTAATATCAAATATGCTTGTGGGTGGAGTGTTATAACAAACCGGGTTTATGAGAGGTAGATGTTAGTATAGTGAGGTATTTAATAAACCCGGTTTCTCTGCTTGAGCGCTACACAAAAAATTTATTCTGACCCCTGAATTAGAGTTTAGAATTTGGGAAATTGTTTAGGTAGACAGCTACACAAAAAATTTATTCTGACTCCTGACTCCTGACTCCTGACTCCTTAATTATTTCACTGCCAAATATAGATAAGGATAAACAAAATAATCCAAATTACGTCAACGAAATGCCAAAATAAAGAAGTAGCATTAATACCAAAATGACTGTTGTCGTAGTTGCCAGGAATGAAAGAGCGACCTAACATAATTCCTTGTAACAAAATACCTGTCATAACGTGCAGACCATGAAAACCTGTCAACAAATAGAAAGTTCCACCGAAAACTCCTGTGGTAAAACCAAACTCTAAACTATTCCATTCAATTCCTTGACCTATTACAAAGTAGGTTCCCATTGCCATTGTTGCCAGCAAAAATATCCGAAACCAAGTTAAGTTATCCTTTTCTAAAGCTTTTTCGGCAAAGTAAATAACGAAACTACTGGAAACCAGAATTACTGTATTAATAGCAGGGTCTCTAACTTCCAAACCAGAAATACCTGGTGGCAACCAGTTAGGAGTTGTGGTTTTGTAAACAATATATCCGGCAAAGAAACTGAGGAAAATTACGCTTTCCGAAAGTAGGAAAACGATAAACCCAAACATACTATTGCCTTCTTCGTCGTGGGTATGTTCCTCTGCTGAGTGCAAAGGTTCCTGCACTTGTTCTGAAGTAACTGCACTATCCATATTAAAATTCTCCTTTTATTTATATCGCTTCTAGTTAGCGTAGGTTGGGTTGAGTAGTTAGCGTAGGTTGGGTTGAGGAACGAAACCCAACAGATATATAGCTCAAGTCAGAAGTTAAATTCTTACTGTAACTAAATTTGAGAGGAGCGAGAATATCCTAACCATCCTGACGACTTCTATATTACAGACAGATATTTTTGTTGGGTTGCGCTGTCGC
>NZ_LGSU01001369.1 GCF_002260545.1 Hydrocoleum sp. CS-953
CTTTAATAAAGCTACGAGTATATAAATCTATAAACGGAATTTTGGGAAAATATTTTAACATCTCTGGGTGATTAATTTCTTTGTGAAAATATTTTTTGAGATGTGGTTTTAAACGTGGTGAAATTAATCCAAATTTTTGTCGCTTAGGTTCGTATTTAGCTACTCCATAGAGGAAAAATTTTGTTTCAGGAAAAGAAGCTATTTGAGGATGAGTTGCTAATAAACTTTGTAATAATGTTGTCCCAGAACGAGGACATCCGAATAGAAAAATTGGTGCTTGAAGTTTTTGTTTCATAATCGCCTTTTTATTAGTTATAAATTATATATAGCAGTCCCAAATAGGTTGTAAAATTTTATCGTAGGGGTTTGGTTTCCAAATCCCTTTTGCGGTTGGGTTTGGAGACCAAACCCCTACAGTTTTTTTCACAAATCATTTAAGATTGCTATATAGCAATCCCAAGTACGTTGTGAAAACTTTTATAATAGTTAATCTCAGTTGAAAGCTTTTGAAATTTTGACTTCTGAGGACTGACTCCTAATTACTACCAAAATCAGTTTTTTGTTATTTATTCAACCAGACTTCGACAAAATACCCCCAACTGCGCCAAATACGAGACCGAGTTGTTAATCGTACTTTCTTTTGAGGCCAAAGTTGAGCTATAACTCGTTTTAAGTTAAGCAGATTTGACAAACTTTCCTGATATTGATAGTATAGAGGTTTACCTATAACCTTATCGGCGATCGCATCAGACCGACCTTGCCAATAACTACGACTCAATAACCATTCAGCATTAATTCTTTCTTTTGGAACCCAATGTTGCACAAATGCTTTAGGGTTATAATAAAATTTCCCACCCTGTTGCTCTAAAATTATATTTAGTAACAGTTCTTCTTGAGATAATAATTTCTTTCCTTTACGGCCTAATTTTTCATTGAAACCTCCTACACTTTTGAGAGATTCTTTCCTGTATGTCATATTGGCCCCGTAAGGAAATTTATTTGTTTTAAACCACTTAGGCTTTGAGCCATAATCAAGTACAGTAAAAAAATCCTCCATACTTCTATCTATCCAGTCTGGTTTAGGAATTTCCCATAACCCATAAATAGGCCCACCAACACATACTGGAGATGGCTCAACTGTAGTAAAACTATCTAAGATCGATTCTAACCATTCTTCAGAAGGAATAGCATCATCATCTAAGTAGGCAATATACTTAGCTTTGGCCTGATTTAAAGCTGAATTACGAGCCTTTGATAGTCCAAGCACTGGTTCGTATATATAGCGAAAATTAGAATATTTTTCTTGATAGCGATCGCCTATTTCTTGAGTATTATCCTGAGAAGCATTATCTATAATTAAAACTTCAAAATTTTGACTAGCAAGAGATTGTTTTATCAATCCATCTAAAGCCAAAATTAACCTATCTGCTCTATTATGAGTGCATATAGCCACAGAAATTAGTGGTTGAACATTTTCTTGATTTTCAGATAAGGACATAAATCATCTTATGAAACTTTTTTTTCCAGAAGTATGAAATTTTAGGGCAGTAGATAAAGAGAGAAAAAGAATATAGATGTTAATTGTTAAAGTTTACCAAAAAATCAAGGTATAAAGCCTTCTATTTCAAGATAAAAAAGTGCTAGGATATTTCCTTATATTCAATTCCTTTACGGTTTTCCTTGAGGTAATTATCCATTATCCATTAATGAATGTCTACCAATCAAGTTAAGCTAAACTTGCTGGTGGCTTTTTGAGGTATTATCCCTAATAAAATCTACATATTTACTTTTTTTAATTGCTTCAATTAACTCTTCAGAATTTTCTACCATTTTTGAAAGCTCCAATGGCATTAATTTGACGAGATTAGTTTTTACAGGTTTTGAGGGTAGATTAAATAATTCTAGAACTTGGTCTACAGTTTTTTGATGAGATTCGCTATTAAGCAGATTATCCTCATAGGTAAGACTAAGATGAGGTATTTTCTGGAGTAAGTTTTTTTCATACTTTCCCAGTTCTTCGCTAAATTGAATCCGTTGAAATAATTCTTCAATTTCTACCTTAATTGGCTGATACTTAAATTCACCTTCGTGAGAACGATGGTGAAATTTTTGTTTCCGTTTAGCATTAATATTAGATAGAGCATGATCGATTAGATTACTACGAGTTAAATAAATAAATTTATAACCACTTTCGTATAGACTAAGTAAAAATTTCTCTGGCTCAGAAATAGGCTGCACATCTCTAACCTGATAACTCAAAAGCTTAAAACCATAGACTCTAGATTGATAACGTGAAGAACATAAGTCTATATAACTACGAGGAAATAAAAGCCTATCGTGTAAGATTTCATTATCACAATGAACTTGATTTTGATTAGTTAATAAGTTGACTAACAGCGTACTGCCAGAACGCCCTCTACCAAAAATCACAAATTTATTTGATGGTAAAGATGGTTTTTTCCATAGATATAATCCATAATTCCCTATTTCTTTTAGGTGCCGTTTTACCACAGATAAATTCATATTTCTCCCCTTGTTTCACAATAATCATTCATTTAAGAATGAAAGTCTAAAACCTGTTGATAAGTTTCTATAGTCTCCTGACTTAACCTGGACCATTCTAACTTTTCTAAATTAGGTTGTGGCGATCGCCCTTCTTTGATAGCCCACTCTAATCCAGATTCTAAAATCTCTGTTGTTAACTCTCCTCCATACAATTTTACCCAATCTTGCCCTACTCTTTCCTGCCACTCTGGCATTGCTCCCTTCTCAGGTACTAATATAGGACAATCAAAAGAAAGGGCTAACAATGCACTGCCTGAATTTAAAATCTCTTGAAATGGTAAAGCTACTAAACTTGCCGCCCTAAAATATGTCTGTAAATCTTGATCGGGTATATACCTAAACTTTAGTTTCACCCTAGAATCATTTCCTGCTGCTTCGGATATATGAGACTTCAGTTCAGGGACTTCTAGTTTACCTGCTACCAATAATATCCAATTAGTAGGATCTAATTCTCGAAAAACTTGGACTAGATGAGGCACATTTTTATAATGGTCAATATAACCTAGGAATAAGAGTACATGACAATCGGGAGGTATATTCAGAGTTTTCCGAGCTGCCTCGCGATTTGTATTGTCAGGATAAACCTGCCGCCAATGACCACTAGGGCGAAATAGGTTCGGGCGACCGCTCAACTCAGTACAGGNGGCAATGACTGATGCACCCATCTACTCGCTTGATGAACTCTGACTGAAACCATGCTGCTAATTGAGGATGTAGTATACTGTGAGGATTTTGGTCGTGAATTGTCCAAACAATCTTTGTTCCCCTAGCCCTGACCCAATCTATTGCCAATAGCATAGTTATAGCTCGCAAAGCTGCTAAAAATTGATTTGGATGGCGCACAATATTTTCCATTACCCAATGAAGATGAAAAATATCGTGTTGTTGGCGTAATAGTTTGCTTAGAGAAAATTCTGTAACTGTTACTCCTTGCTGCATCACCTGAGAATATAACAACGAGTTATAGGGATTTTTATACTTCGTTTTAAATGCTGGCCAAGCAATAATTTTCATCTAAATTACCTACTATTTGAGCAATTCCACTGAAACTACCTGAGATTCTTGGGCTGAATTCTGATTTTGTTCAACCTTTGCTAAATAACCATTTTTCCACAAATAGAAAGGACTGATTAAACTATTAATATATAATTCCAATTCAGAAGCCGCTACTACATCTGTTTGTAACTTTAGATTATATTTAAGTAAATGGCGGACAATTTTCCTAGTATCATTTACTGTATAAGCTAAAAAAGCTAATGGTTTTAACCATGGCTTAACTCCCAACATTCGAGTTACATAACGACTCAAACCTATGCCACGGAAAAAACTAATTAAATAATCTTTTTCCAATCGATGTTTGGGAATTTTGTGAATTAATTCCATTGCTGGATTATACCAAATTTCCCAGCCTGCTTGTTGAATATAACTAATAGTTTCTGTATCCTCAGCAGTTAACATTGAACCTGGTTTTCTACCACTTAATATACAGTATTTGGGAACACTTTCTAGCCAAGCTTTTCTACGAACTACTAATCCTGCGGAAGGCGGTATTACCTTCAATGCTGGTTGATATAGTAATGGTTCTTCGCCCCTTTCAGTAATTGCAAAAAATGGTTTAATTCGATCAAAATTAGTTGGTAGTTCTCCAGCAAAATCTCCATGAATTTGACTGGCATAAGCACCTGCCTTGGGATATTTTTGAGCAAATTCATAAGCTGCTGCAACCCAATTTTGTGCAGGAATATTATCATCATCTAGAAAACCAATTAAAGGTGAATTGGCTGATTGAACCGCTTTTTTTCTAGCAAATCCTGCACCTTGTTTTTCTTCAAAAAAGTATCTTAGGATCATTGGCTGAGGACAGTTTTTTTGATATTCTCTAACTACTTTTTGCGTATTGTCNTTTTTGAGCAAATTCATAAGCTGCTGCAACCCAATTTTGTGCAGGAATATTATCATCATCTAGAAAACCAATTAAAGGTGAATTGGCTGATTGAACCGCTTTTTTTCTAGCAAATCCTGCACCTTGTTTTTCTTCAAAAAAGTATCTTAGGATCATTGGCTGAGGACAGTTTTTTTGATATTCTCTAACTACTTTTTGCGTATTGTCTTTGCTGTTATTATCTACAACAATAACTTCCCAAGATAGTCCTTCTGTATTGATTTGAGAGCGTAATTTATCTAGAACTAATGGTAATCTTTCTGCTCCATTATATGTAGGGATGACTACAGTAAAATCAGTCATAACAATTTACATCCTAAATTAAGTAATTCTATATTTACAATATATTTAATATTATGCTACCCTGACGACAGTATATATTCGTAAGTTCCTAATTTAATCTACAGCTTTCTACGAAAAAATAAAGGTTTTGGGATTGTCGATCGAGCAAATTTGACATCCTCACGACCGCAAGACTATTTCTCTGGTACGGGTCTTATGCCAAAATTAAGCTCAAACAGGAAACAAAACCCTCAAAATTTTCCAGAACTGAATTTTTAGGAGCTATTAATAATATTTATAAATTATAGACTTATATTAAGTCTTCTTGAGATAACTTTGGGTTTGGGATGAGGCAACAATTTGAAATCCTTGACGATCATCAGTCTTTAAATAGAGCTTTTCGATTAAATCCAAAAGCATTGACATATAAAAGCTTTAGCTTTTGCGTGTGTGAAAAAAGTGCAGGGTTTTTGTTCCCTTAAGCTGAAAATACTCAGATTTTGAGTAGACAAACGCAGAAAAAGGAAGGGACAATTCTGACTCCTATCTCCTCTATAATTCCTGTTCTTCCTGACTCCTGACTCTCACCCTTACCAAAAGACTTTTTTAGCAAACCCTAAATATTGAGTTGACAAACAGTCTCTGGGCTAAAAATGTTATTCTCAGAATTCCTAAAGATCCTAAATTTCAATAAAATTAATATATATACATACATACTAATTAACAATCATCCGGAAAAAAGAAACAAATATATAAATAAATAGCCCTATCCTACAGTTGATGAGGACAGGGCTAAATTATTGGAGTAAAGAAACAAAGATATCAACACTTATTCAAGTTAATGCCAGCTTCTTTGGCCATAGCTTGTATACCTTTGTTTTCTAAAGTTTTAATTGCTTTGGTAGATAATTTTAGCTTTACCCAACGATTACCTTGAGGCCACCACACTCTTTTCCACTGGAGATTTGCGTGCTGTAATTTGTGGGTACGAATATGGGAGTGGGAAACTGCATAGCCATTATTAGCTTTCTTTCCCGTCAATTGACATTTACGACTCATAACTTTGTCCTTCGATCTTGTGTTTACAACCTTTTTATTATATAGGTCATTTCAGTTATCAGTATCTCTAGCTAGGGTTTGCTAAAAAAGTCTTTTAGTAGAGGGGAGGAGTCAGGAGTCGTAGGGGCGTTTGCGGAGCATTCCGGAACGGAAATGGCCATGTGCTAACGCAAAGCTCCGCTTTATATGTCGCGCAGCGTTAACGGAGTTGTGCGATAGCAAAACGCCCGTACAGGAGTCAGGAGGAATGGGAGTTATAGAGTAGGTAGTCACAAGAACAGTCCCTTGATTTTTCTGCCTCGCACCTGCCTCAAAATGGTCACTTTTTCAGCTTGAGGGACCGAAAAGCTGGTACTTTTTCCAGACCTAAAAAGGCGAAAACTTTTATCTGTAAATGCTTTAAGATTTACTCAGCAAGTCCTGGTTAAAGTCCTGTGGTTGAAATACTGAAGGTGATTTTTTTCATCCTCTATCCAAGGAAAGGCTATTAACGATGTTAATCCCAAATATTTTAGTTATTGGAATTCCTTATGGGAGTAGGGGAGAAAGATTGTTGTTGGGTTGAGGGACGAAATCTAAGCTAATGGACTGAAACAACTAATTTTGTGCATTGGGACGGGTTTGTCTAAATCTCAGAGTCAGGATGAAAATTATATCNCTGAAACAACTAATTTTGTGCATTGGGACGGGTTTGTCTAAATCTCAGAGTCAGGATGAAAATTATATCTAAAACCCGCCCCTACTATATAAATGACTATGAAACTGACCCTGTTTATAATGCTTTTTCGGTTAACTTAGTCAAGACCTCGTTAGACCTTTCCACAAATTCTTTCATCCCTTCAGCATCAAAACCCTTTTGTGCCATTAAAGCTAAATCGTATACATGATGACAGATTTCTTTGGCCAATTCTGATGATGGAGATTCTCCACTACCCTGAATAATACTACCTTGACTAATATTAGCGAGATTCTGAATTAGTGGATGGGCTGTATTAACTAACAAAACATGGTCTTCGGGAAATTCTGTTTTTTCCTGCTGTAACATAGCAGTCATATCCCGTAACCTGCGCATTGCTTCTGGTAATAATACCATTGCTGGAGGAGTAGCTTTAGCATCTTCTGATTTTAATGCCTGTGCTTTAACATTTACTTTGGGTTTATTTAGTGCTTTTTCAAATAACTCTTTAATTTGTTCGCTGCGAGTTTTATTGGTGGTTGGGTCAACTATTTCTGATTGATTTTCTTTGTCAATTAATGTGTCATCTAANACTGCCATGACGAATATTAGCGAGAGTAGGAAGGAGGGGAGGGGAGGGAGGAAAGAAAAAAAAAGGGGAGGAGGGAAAGGGGGGGGGGGAATGATGTAACATAGCAGTCATATCCCGTAACCTGCGCATTGCTTCTGGTAATAATACCATTGCTGGAGGAGTAGCTTTAGCATCTTCTGATTTTAATGCCTGTGCTTTAACATTTACTTTGGGTTTATTTAGTGCTTTTTCAAATAACTCTTTAATTTGTTCGCTGCGAGTTTTATTGGTGGTTGGGTCAACTATTTCTGATTGATTTTCTTTGTCAATTAATGTGTCATCTAAATCAGAATCTACTCTGGAAAATTTAACATCTTGATATTCTCTTTCTAGGAAACTAATAAAGTGAGTATCTATGAAAGAGTCAAGGAATAAAACTTCTAGTCCTTGGTTTTTATGTAGCTCTACATAAGTTGCTTGAGAAGCAGGTTCGGTACAATAATAAACTCTATTTTCGTGACGTTCTTTATTACGTTCTAAATATTCTTTGAGAGTTGTGTAATAAAAACCTTGTTCGTCAGTATTTTTAACTTCAGAATTTTCTGGAGTTACTTCTTGCCAAACATCTTCTCCTTCTGCTTGAACTTCTACTGCTGGTTTAGCTTCAGTTTCAGTTGTTTCACCTTCGTTTAGTTGAGCTGTGGTGCGATAAATTATGATGTCTTCTACTTGCTTTTTAAACTTATCGTCATTCAATGCACCAAACTTAACAAATGTACCAACATCTTGCCAACCACTAATATATTTATCCCGTTCATCCCGATAAAGTTCTTTGAGGCGATCGCCTACTTTTTTGGCTATATAATCGGCAATTCTTCTGACAGTTCGATTACTTAATAAAGAACTACGAGAAACATTTAGAGGAATATCTGTACTATCAATTACTCCTCGCAAAGGCATTAAAAATTTAGGGATGATTTCCTCGCAATGGTCGGTAACAAATACCTGATTACAGAACAGTTTAATATTGCCTTGAGTAACATCTACATCTGGCTTTAATTTGGGAAAATAAAGAATTCCATTAACAATAAAAGGATAATCAGTATTGAGATGAACCCATAAAAGAGGATCTTCTTGGAAAGGATAGAGGTGACGATATAGTTCTAAGTAATCATCTTTTGTCAGATTCTGAGTAGATTCTCGCCAGATCGCCTTATGTTTATTAACTTCTTCACCCTCAAACTTGATGGGCACTGGCATAAAATCACAGTAAGTTTTAATTAACTGTTGAACGCGAGTAGGTTCGAGATATTCTTTTTCTTCATCTTGGAGAGTTAAAGTAATAGTTGTACCTCGTTCTGTACGAGTCGAATCTGATATTTCAAATTCTGGAGAACCGTCGCAACTCCAATGAACAGCTTCTGCACCTTCTTGATAGGAAAGGGTATCAATTTCTACCTTTTTCGCAACCATAAAAGATGAGTAAAAGCCTAAACCAAAATGACCTATAATAGCATCATTCTCGCTACCTTTATATTTTTCGATAAACTCTTCAGCACTAGAGAAAGCAACTTGATTAATGTATTTTTTAATCTCATCAGCAGTCATGCCAATACCATTATCGGTAATGGAAAGAGTTTGATTATCTTTATCTATTTTGATTTCTATTTCTGGAGTGGTAACATCTCCACTATACTCTCCAGTTCGAGCCACCATTTTCAGTTTAGCAATGGCATCTACACCATTAGAAACTAATTCCCTTAAGAAAATTTCATGGTCGGTATAAAGAGATTTTTTGATAATTGGGAAGATATTTTCAGTATGGATACTGATTTTACCTTTTTCTAGTGTTGTACTCATAGTGTTTATCTATTTTATCTAGATGAATATTTAGTAGATCATTCAGGCAATTGTCTAATGTTTAAAAATCTTCAAAGATACTAAGCCGCAATAATTTTTAGACATTATGGCCAATTGCTCCTGGTAAGTCTTCAATACTATTTAATAATTTTGATTTATAGAGTCTTTTTTTTAAACAGGGATTGCACCAAAAATCTGATTCGGATTTCACTACCTAGGAATAAAGAAACAATTAACAATTACCTCTTATTCAAAACAAGAGGATTTTTTTCTCATGAATAGAAAGTCAAAGAATATAAACTGATCAATTATTATAGTTGATAATAATAGCAGGAACAATTTCAAACATACATAAAAGTTTTTAATCTTAACTTACAGCATTTCCGAAGTTATTATGTACATATATTTATGGTTTTAGGGAATTAGGTATGAAGGCAAAAAATCTTCACGATTTTCATTATTTTTCTAGAATAGAGAGTAAAAATGGTTGATACAATCATCGGGTGTTACACTCAAGTTAATGACTTCTTAACATTTAAAAAACTGGTTTCCTCAGAATTTCAGTATTATTACTGTAGCTGATAACAATGGGAAGCTGTTATGCTAAATTTATTCGTCTCTATACTTTAAGGATAAAATGTGATGAAAAAAAATCAGTATGATTTTACTGTTGCAATTAGAGCATACAATGCAGCAGAGTGTTTACCTGATATAATAGAGAAGCTCAAAATTCAAGAGGGAACCGAAGAAATAAACTGGGAAATTGTTATAGTTGATAATAATAGTAAGGACAATACAGCTGAAATAATCGCCAATTACCAATCTAAATGGCAGGAAAAGTTTCCTCTCAAATATTTCCTAGAACCTCAACAAGGAGCGTCAATTGCTAGAAAAACAGCAATGGAAAAAGCACAAGGTTATTATGTGGGTTTTTTGGATGATGATAACTTACCTGCACCTAACTGGGTTGCTCAAGCTTATGCTTTTGGCAAATCACATCCTCAAGCTGGTGCTTATGGAGGACAAATTCATGGAAAATTTGAAGGTGAACTACCTAAGAATTTTAAAAAAATAGCTCCTTATTTGGCAATTATTGAACGAGGTAAAAAAGCTTTTTCCTATAACGAACATAAGAAAAAAGTTTTACCACCAGGAGCTGGTATGGTTATTTCGAAAAAAGCATGGCTAGAAAATGTTCCTAAAAATTTATTCCTTACAGGACCGGCTGGAAAATCTTTGGCACTTAAGGGAGAAGATATAGAAATTTTAGCTCATATACAAAATGCAGGATGGGAAATTTGGTACAATCCAGAAATGCATATCTATCATCAGATACCTTATTGGAGATTAGAACGGAATTATTTAGTATCTCTAGTGAGTGGTTCAGGATTACACAGAAATCATATTAGAATGATACGGTTGAAACTTTGGCAAAGACCTTTAGGATTTTTGGCTTATCTAGTTAATGATTTTCGTAAGGCTCTATTATACTTTATTAAAAATTATAGTTTGCTGAAAATTGATACAGTTGCTGCTTGTGAAATGGCAATGTTATTAAGTATTTTAGTCAGTCCATTTTATATATGGAAGGTGCAGTTGTTGAGAAAAATGGCATTGGTGAATCAAGCTATGAAATCTAAATTTGTAAAAGATCAAATGCTTTTAAATAAGCACTCACCACTCACCACTCAGCACTCAGGAGGATCTTTTTTTTAACGTTTACAAGGAGATTTCCATTCTTCCTAAACATCCGGCCTATAGAAGCCGGGTATTTACTCAAGCTCAAAAAGCTAGCTAGTTAAATAGGATCTAGACAATCGTCATTTCTAGAACAATCATAGCCAAAATTACCAACACCAATATAACCCAAAGGACAGCTATCTCGCCCATTGACAACGACAGTCACAGCATAGATAACTCTATATTTCTCTGACGATGACTGTCTTTCACTACTTTATTGCTTTGACAATTAAGGACAATCCACCTCTCAATAAAACTCTAGAATATCATTCTCTATTGTGCAACACCAATTCTCTAGATAGAGCTTGCTGATTAAATATAAAAGTATTTAAATATAAAGGTTTCAGCCTTTTTAGGTCTGGGAAAAGTACAAGGTTTTCATTATAGGGATCTCAAAAAGTTAGGATTTCGGGTTGACGCGAGGCAGAAAAATCAAGGGATAATTCTTCCGACTGCCTTCTCTAAATTCCCCATTCCTCCTGACTCCTGTACGGGCGTTTTGCTATCGCACAACTCCGTTTTGCTGGCGCAAAGCTCCGCTAACGGCTAAGAGCCGACATGAAAAACGCGGAGCGACATATAAAGCGGAGCTTTGCGTTAGCACATGGCCATTTCCGTTCCGGAATGCTCCGCA
>NZ_LGSU01000137.1 GCF_002260545.1 Hydrocoleum sp. CS-953
TTAGCATTTCTTAAGTCTGCCCCTTTGAGGCCGCCGGCAGTAGGTTAGCATTGGTCATTTCCGCATCGTTGAGTTTAGCTGCAATTAGATTAGCTACACTCAAATTAGCTCCATCCAAATAAGCTCCTGTTAGATTAATTGCTTTCAGGTTGGCATTACAAAGATTGGCATTTCTGAGATTTGACCGACTATAGTAGTTGTTCCTAATGTTTTCTAATCCTTTTCTAGGAGTGAGAGTATGGCAATACTCTGTACCTAAATCAGTTGCCTCTAGGTTAGCACCCCGGAGATTAATATTTTTTAAGTTGACACCGCGAAGATCGGCACCACTGAGGTTCACTCCTTTGAGATCGTTATTTAGACGTTGTTGATTAACAATTTTCCAGACTAAATGCCATTTATTATCTAGTTGGGTTAAATCATTAATTTTTGTCTCTCGGAGGTTAGCATAGTTAAGATTTACATCTCTGAAATCAGCATTGCTGAGGTCAGCATTTTCGATATTAGCATGGCATAGATCGGCATTACTTAAATTAACACCAGTCAAGTTAGCATTACTTAGGTCAGTATTTTTCAAGTTAATATTATGCAGGTTGGCAGCACTAAAATTACTTCTGCTGAGGTTAGAATTACTCAGATTAATATCTCTAAGTTTAGCGCCACTTAGGTTAGCATTACTCAGATTAACACCCTCAATATCCATCCCGATAAGATTGATATTTTTGAGGNGCATTACTTAAATTAACACCAGTCAAGTTAGCATTACTTAGGTCAGTATTTTTCAAGTTAATATTATGCAGGTTGGCAGCACTAAAATTACTTCTGCTGAGGTTAGAATTACTCAGATTAATATCTCTAAGTTTAGCGCCACTTAGGTTAGCATTACTCAGATTAACACCCTCAATATCCATCCCGATAAGATTGATATTTTTGAGGTTTTTACCAATAGCTTTCTGATTAACTATTTCCCAAACTAATAACAATTTACTATCAAGTTTTGTTGCCTCATTTAGTTTACTACCCCTGAGATTTATACCCCTAAGTTTACTACCTCTTAAGTCTGCACGAGTAAGATTTGTATTAGTTAAATTAGCATTAGTTAGATTAGCAAGACTTAAATTAGCACCACTTAAATTAGCACCACTTAAATTAGCATTACTTAAATTAATACCTCTAAGTTTAGCAACACTAAGATTAGCATTTTCAAGATTAGTATTTTTGAGGTTAGCATCTTTGAGATTTGTACCCCGTAAATTAGCTTCTATTAGATTCGCATCTTTGAGATTAATACTACTCAGATCGGCATCTTTGAAATAGGCAAAACTAAAATTTATACCTTGTAGGTCTAGACCAGTGAGGTTGGCATCCCTCATATTTGCTCGGATAAACCTCCGTTTTCCAGCAGCGTATAGTTCTAGTATTCTACAGACATCCCAAGTATATTGGGATAATGCTAGTTTTGCTTTAGGTTTTTGCTGTTCTAGTAGTATTGAATATGCTGCCCATTGTACTTCTGCTGAACTATCTTGTAAGGCCACAAGTAACAAATCTAATCCTGCATCTCCATGTTTAATAGTTTCGCAAACTGCTGCTACTCTTAATTCTACTTCACCATAGAGTAAACATTCTTTGACTGCTTCGAGACTATGGAGCNTCCGTTTTCCAGCAGCGTATAGTTCTAGTATTCTACAGACATCCCAAGTATATTGGGATAATGCTAGTTTTGCTTTAGGTTTTTGCTGTTCTAGTAGTATTGAATATGCTGCCCATTGTACTTCTGCTGAACTATCTTGTAAGGCCACAAGTAACAAATCTAATCCTGCATCTCCATGTTTAATAGTTTCGCAAACTGCTGCTACTCTTAATTCTACTTCACCATAGAGTAAACATTCTTTGACTGCTTCGAGACTATGGAGCATAGGGATGGTAGATGTAGATAAAGTAGTATCTAACATAGGAATTTGATTCAGGGGTTTATTCATTTTCTTGGACTTCATCTGCATATCTAATAACTTTACCTGAAAATTAATATTTTTACATATTCAGCCATTATTTATTCTATACTTACTCAGTTTCTCTATTCTGGAAACTGTCTCACCAAATATTAATAAATTGATCTAAAATTAGATAGTATAGTCTACTTTTTTATTTGTGTAAATTCAACATTGTACTTCTGCTGAACTATCTTGTAAGGCCACAAGTAACAAATCTAATCCTGCATCTCCATGTTTAATAGTTTCGCAAACT
>NZ_LGSU01001370.1 GCF_002260545.1 Hydrocoleum sp. CS-953
TTTACGGTTTAATCCTGTTAATGCTCTGAGTAACCTATCTTGTTTTAAGGCTCGTTCAATATTTAGCATTCTTAAAACCAAGCCGAAAATCCCTATTTTTTTCCTCTATTCGATAACTTTAGCAATATTTTATCAAATTAGTATAGCATGAGGAGACTATTTACTGATAAAATCAGAGTTAAGCCAAAAAATAAGGTCTCAAGCATCCCCTTAAAAGGGGATGAAAAAGTAAACTTCAGTATTTCAAGCCTCTGAGTACAAATAGAGGTACTGTTAAGGAAGTTCCTCCGCAGGAGGCTAACTGATAACTAAAATGACGTGAGCAAAGTAAGAGTTTCGTGTATAAGTTTTACTGGCTAAATCAACTTGAATCATCAGACCGGGAGACAGTGGGAGAAAAAGCTTTTTATTTAGCTAATCTCATGGAGAAAGGTTATCCAATTAACCCCGGTTTTGTCATTCCAGCAAATAGCTTTTGGCAATTTTTACAATATATTGATTGGTCAGACCCTTTATTATCTGATTTCCCTCATTCTTCTTTACATTTTAATATTAATGACTATCAACAATTACAACAGATTTCTCAATCAATCAACTACTATATCGTCTATACTGATTTACCATCCGAGTTAGTCTCATATTTGGAATCTGCAATTAATAATCTTAATACTGAAGCATTAATTTTTCAGCCTTATTTAGCTTCTCCTAACCTGGAAAATTTTGGGATATTAGAACCAACAATTTGTCAAGCTAAATCAGAACAATTTACCCAAGGAATTAAACAAGTATGGGCAGAAATATTTAAAGCTAAAAGTTTATTATATTGGCATAGTCACCAAGTTGATATTCAACAACTTCAACCAGTAGTTTTAGTACAACCTTTACAGTCAGCGATCGCTTCAGGAACTATTCAAGCTTTTGCAGATAGTTGGGAAATTCAAGCAACTCATGGTTTAGGAATATCTATTGAGCTGGGGCAAATTATTCCCGACTCTTATCAAATTTCTCCTGAAAATTACACCATACAAGATAAAAAATTAGGGAATAAAATTATAGCTTATAACCTTGATTCAGCTACAAAAGTAAGCTATACCAATACATGGCAAGAAGTTTATCATACTCAAATGCCTATTCCTGACACTTTACCAGCACTGCAAGCTTTTTTCTTGCCAGAAGATGTACAAAAAGAATTTACTTTAGCAGATAACCACCTACAATTATTACTGGAATTAACTCAGGAAATAACCAATAATTTCCCGAATTATTTTTGTTTGAAATGGAGTTTATTTAAAAGTGGGGATGATGCTGAACCTCAACTATTAATCACCGATTTTAAGAAACTTCAAAAAGACTATCAAGATTTAGAAAATTCATCTAGTTCGACAACAGAAGAAAAACAATCTATAGAACTTATGCAGAAACCGGGTTTATCGACAAAATTTCGTGATTTGAAAAATAATAATCAGGAAAATAAACCCGGTTTCTTGTTTGAATCTATTGAAAATAGTGAGATTCCTATCATTACAGGTATAGCAGCATCAGCAGGAAAAGTAACAGCTAAAGCTATAGTTATTCAGGGTTTTACTCCACAATTAAAAGAATTTCCTGAAGGATCAATTTTAGTTGTATCGGCAGTTATTCCTAGTTATTTGCCATTACTAAAAAATTCTGCTGGAATTATTTCTGAACAAGGTGGTATCACAAGCCATGCTGCAATTTTAGCTAGAGAAATTGGGATTCCTGCTATTGTCGGAGCTACCAATTGTACTCAGATAATTAAAACAGGTAACTATTTATTAGTTAATGGAAACAATGGAGAAGTACATCTAGTTAAAGAACAGAAAAATAATCATCAAACACTGGATATAGAAGTAACAGAAAATTCTCTTCATTCTCAAAACTTCTTTCCCATTGGCACTAAATTATTTGTAAATATCAGTCAAATTAATTCTATTCAAAAAGTTAAAGATTTACCCATAGATGGAGTAGGATTATTACGCTCGGAATTAATGGCAATTGAACTGTTAGAAAATCGTCATCCTTTATGGTGGATACAACAAGGTCGTCAATCAGAATTAATAGATTTAATGTTACAGAATCTAACTCAATTTGCTGCTGCTTTTGCTCCTAAACCAGTCTTTTATCGTTCTCTTGATTTGGGATTATTTAATTCTAGTTATCAAGAAAAACAATTTACTGAAAAACCAGAACAATTATCTCTAAATTATCCTAGCAATCAAAGCAATCATTCTAGTCAAAATATTCATTCTCAAAATCTAGCTCAAGACTTAAATTTTTCCTCTCAAACTAATTATTATAATCCCATATTAGGACAACATGGCACATTTAGTTATATGTTAGAACCAAGTTTACTAGATTTAGAAATAAATATCTTATCTGAAGTACATAAATTAGGTTATAGTAACGTTCATTTAATCTTGCCTTTTGTACGTTCTGTAGAAGAATTTAAATTTTGTTGGAGTCGAATTGAAAGCAAATGGCAGGATCAACCAAATAATTTTCAAATTTGGATTATGGCAGAAGTACCATCAGTTTTATTCTTATTACCTGAATATGTGAAAGCAGGCGTACAAGGTATTGCTATTGGTACTAATGATTTAACACAATTATTGTTAGGTATAGACCGAGAAAAAGCAGAAATAAAAAATGCTTTTGATGCTCGTCATCCAGCAGTAATGAGAGCAATTAACCAATTAATTTCTCAGGCTAAAACTGCTGGTATTCCTTGTTCTATTTGTGGTGATGCTCCTGCTTTATACCCAGAAATAATAGATGATTTAATTCGGTGGGGTATTACTTCCATTTCTGTTAATGTGAACGCTGTTGAGCAGANAAAAAGCAGAAATAAAAAATGCTTTTGATGCTCGTCATCCAGCAGTAATGAGAGCAATTAACCAATTAATTTCTCAGGCTAAAACTGCTGGTATTCCTTGTTCTATTTGTGGTGATGCTCCTGCTTTATACCCAGAAATAATAGATGATTTAATTCGGTGGGGTATTACTTCCATTTCTGTTAATGTGAACGCTGTTGAGCAGACTTATCAAGCGATCGCTCGTGCCGAACAACGTTTAATATTAGAAGCAGCTCGACTCAATAATGGATAATGGATAATGGATAATGGATAATGGATAATGAAAACTACAACAGGATTCGTAGATTGGGTTGAGGTAACGAAATTCCACATCAACTATGGTCGAATAATAGTTTTATTTGGGTACTATTAAAATTTGTTTTTATCGTTCAGCAGCATAGTTTAGATAAGCCAAAATATCCTGTTGTTTCAATAGGGAAAATCTGCTAATAATTCTTCATAAGTCTTTCCTGTAGCTAGATCGGGAAGTACATCATAAACAGTTATTATTATAGCTCTAACACAAGGTTTTCCACTACGTTTTCCTGGTTCAATAGTAATAATATTTTGTTCTAAGATGACATATTTATTTGACAGATTAGGAGAATTTTATTTTACACAAATTCAAGGATTTTCTAACTATTTTAATTTCTCTTTTTCTTGAGGGTGACTCCTTCAAAGCGATCGCTCGCTCGTGCTGAACAATGTTTGATTTTAGCAGCAGCTCGACTCAATAATGGATAATTAATAATGAAAACTACAACAGTATTAGTAGGTTGGGTTGAGGTAACGAAACCCAACATCAACTATGGTGGAATAAAAGTTTCATTTAGGTACTATTACAGCGGTTTTCATTTGAGTAGACCACAGTAGGGGCGAGCAAGTGAATCGCCCCGTAAGGGGTTTTGGTTATGACGATGTAGTTTATCCATCTGAAAAACGCTGTAAAGTTTATTTTTCCCGTTCAGCAGCATAGTTTAGAAAAGCCAAAATATCCTGTTTTTTAAATATGTAAAATCTTCTAACATGACATATTTATTTGACAGATTAGGAGAATTTTATTTTACACAAATTCAATGATTTTCTAACTATTTTAATTTATCTTTCTTCCCACATTTCCCACATTTCCCACACCCTGCTTTTTTCAGCAAACCCTAGCTAGCTTTTCTCCCCGTGAGCTTTTGCAGTCTTTCGCAAAGTTTCTGAAGGCAACTCCCCAAACATGGTTTTGTAATCTCTAGTAAAATGACTCGGACTGTAGAACCCAAATTCACTAGCGAGGATGGCGATGAAGCAATTTTCTGGTTCGCATCCCTTCAGGTGTTGTCGCACTGTATTAAGTCGTCGTACCTTGAGATAGCGCATAGGACTCACGCCAAATAAGTCCTGAAAACCATACAATAACGCAGAACTGCTAGACCCTAAATTTTCAGCTAGTTGTTTTAAAGTCAGAGGTTTATCTAAGTTAGCTAACATTTTTTTCTCTGCTTGAGCAATCAACTTTGCTCTTCGGGAAGGTTTGAGGAAAGACTTAGAATTTAATTTGATGGGAATCTTACTAATCAACAAAGGTAAGAAATCATCAGCAACCAGTTTCTCAATGTGAGGGTTTTGAAACCAACTCGGTTGGTGTACTGCTAACCAAATCAGTTGTTTCAGATAATCTTTAATTTCTTTCATCCCAGTTAGAGGCAAATTCACATGATTTTTACTCCGGAAATTATCGTCTAGATCGTGGCGTTGTAGTTTGTCTGCATAAGTATCAAAAGTTTTAACAGGGATGATAATGTGTGTCAATGCTCCACCTTGAGGAAAGATGTTGTCTGCTTCGGTGTTATTGAAACCAAAAACACTCCTTTGAGGTTTGACAGGGTGACGGAAGGAGTAATATTCCTTTTCATTCTCAGACCAAAGTATCGCAAAAGAGATGCATCCCTTTGTACCATCACCCGAAAATTGAAACCCTTGGTTCACCTGATTACATACGAAAAATATGTCACCAACCTGGATCGACAAAAACTCAGCTTGAAGAGAACCGGGAGTCAGTTGTATTATTTCCTTATTTTTATACTCAAAAAACTCTTTGAAATTCTCTATATCTCTAAAGGATTTGGAGATAATCTTCGGATTGCTCATCCCACCAGCATCTTCAGCTTGGGCAATTTTACTATTGTTTGTATCTCTCAACACACTCATTTTTGGACTACCTTTTCAAAAAAATAATCAAACAACCTATAAGCAAAGCTAATAGTTTAAAAAAATTAGTTATTGAATTTCTATAGCTTAGAAAGTTGGGATTTTCGATCATCCACAGAGATAGCTTACTACTAAAGTAACTTTTAAGTCACAGAGTAGGCATGACCCACCGTGATGATACTGTTGGCCTTGTAAGGCCAGGAAAATTAGCCTTGTTGAAAAGCTAAACAACAAAGTTTCCAAATATAAGTTTTGTTTATCAAGTTTTACTGATGATTTTGAATCGAATTTGGAGAACGGTCGTCGTAGTGGCGATCGCTACCTCCCTTCTCCTTGGAAATATCATATTACCCACAAGTCCTGTTCTTGCTCAAGTAACGGGAGATACCTCTGAAAATCCTAGTTTTGATTGGGAGGAAGAGTATGCTTACACTCTTGGCGTGCAGGCATTTCTCTATGCTTTGCCTTGGACTTACACGCCCAAGGCGTACTTGGATCGTTTGGAACAGAACGATGGAACAGTCAACCAGTTTATGCACATTCGAGAACTGAGAGATGCAAGCCATCAGGAAGGTGGCGCACCTACCAACGACACCCTCTATTCCCTTGCAGTCTTATATCTTGGTAACGAGCCGATCATCCTATCAGTTCCGGAACTCTCCGAACGCTACTACACAATGGAAATGACTGATTTTCTGGCAGATAACTTTGCCTATGTTGGTAAGCGTGCCACTGGAACAGAAGCGGGCAACTATGCCATTGTCGGTCCCAATTGGGAAGGTGAGTTACCTCCCGGTGTGAAGGAAATTGAAGGTCCTTCAGCCACGCCGTGGGCATTTCTTACGGGTCGAACTATGGTAACTGAGGAAGAAAGGCAAACAGGCGACCGAGAAGAACCACACAGGATTCAAAATATGTACCGGCTCACACCTCTGTCCCAATGGCTCGATCCCGATGCCCCTCTACTAGAAGTACCCGAGATCTGCCCGCCCTATTCCCGCTTAGATCCACTTGCAGATTGGAAAAACATTAATTGTGCAATGGTTCAAAATCCACCCGATCCTGATGATTCCGACCTGCTTGCATTGTTTAAGTCCATTGGCATTGGTCCCGATTTAAACGTTGAACTTCAAAGTGACAGCACCAAGCGCGGTCTTGAGCGTGCTGCTGTAGACGGTCTAAAGATCGTTAATGAGGCTTTTACCGAAGGGTACGGACAAAAACAGGTTAACGGATGGAACTACCCTCCCCCAGAGGTTGGCAGGATGTCACAAACAGGCGATTGGCTATTACGTGCAATTCAGGTGCAGAAAGGTTTTATCACTCATGATGCAATCGAAGCAATCTACATTAATGCGTCAGTGGATGAAGATGGTAATCCGCTGTCTGGGGCTAATCGTTATGAACTCCGCTTTGAGGAAGGTCAGGAACCTGATGTCAATGAATTCTGGTCGATTACCATGTACGACAGTAACTCCAATCTGGTTGACAATCCGATTGATCGCTATTCATTGGGAGACCGAAGCGGTATGGACATAGACGAAGAAGACGGCAGTCTGACAATTTCCATACAAAAGGATAGGCCGAACGAGTGTCTCAGTGATAACGAGTGTCCCAACTGGCTGCCCACACCTGAAGGAAATTTCTTTATGTTCATGCGCCTCTACTTGCCGGGCTACTCAGGGTTGTCACAGTGGTGGGAACCACCTGCTTTGAAAAATCTCGATGCGCCGACTGAAACCACATCCTTGTCTACTGAAGCTATTGAAAGTATGGCTCAAGAAGATTTTTGGGAGACAATCATTCAGCAAGTTGAGAAACGTTATTCAACTAAGTAGATGAAGTAAATCTACGATTCTGGCATCTCACAATGGGTTTGGTAGTTTCCAAGCCCATTGGCTGAGTGTACGTCCAGCGAGTGGGTGATCGCCTCTAGTTAGGAAGCGATCGCCCAACCCAAAAAAAGCAAATTGGTCAGTTCCCCGACTCTCCTACTCCCCACTCCCCATTGCCTCCCCTTCCCCACGGGGATCTGCTGCTCCTTCCAATATCCCAGTCTCATCCATCACAATTACATTTGCATTACCCCAACCACGTCGCATTACCACATTATGTCCGCGCTGTTTTAACTCATTCACAGTTACCTCACTAAACCCCCCTGTTTCCAACATCAATTTATCTGGCAACCATTGATGATGAAAACGTGGAGCAGATACAGCTTCCGCAGCATTCATTTGATACTCCAACACATTCAAGACAACCTGCAAAACCGTCGTAATAATTGTACTTCCTCCAGGAGCACCAGTCGCCATAATTAACCTGCCATTCTCCGTAACAATAGTAGGAGTCATACTAGACAAAGGAGTTTTTCTCGGAGCTATAGCATTCGCCTCACCCCCCACCAAACCATACAAATTTGGCACCCCAGGAGCAACAGCAAAATCATCCATCTCATTATTTAACAATATTCCTGTTCCAGCAGTTACCACTCCAGCACCAAAACTACCATTAATTGTATATGTCATACTAATAACATTTCGTTCTGCATCCACGACAGTCAAATGAGTAGTATCGGGAGATTCCCAAATATGACTCCTTAAAACTTCTGGTGATACTGGTTCTACTTCACTCGAACGTCTGACTTTTTCAAGATTAATTTCCTCACGTCGTTTTTGCGCATAACTCAAGCTAGTCAATTCCTTAACTGGCACTTCCACAAAATCTGGGTCTCCCAAATATTTAGAGCGATCGGCATAAGCAACCCGCATTGCTTCAGTCAGTAAATGAATAGTATCAGGATTTTCCCTACCCCATTTTTGCAAGTTTGTCTCTCCCACAATATTTAATATTTGTAGTAGATGTACCCCTCCAGAAGATGGTGGTGGCATCGCACAAACTCTCGCTTCCCGAAACTTTCCACAAATAGGTTCACGCCATATCGGTGTATAATCTTTCAAATCTTCTAAAGTAATCAAACCTCCTGCTTTAGCCATATCAGTAGCGATCGCCTCAGCAATTTTACCCGTATAAAAGCTTTGAGGATTTTTAGCAATAGTTTCCAAGGTTTGAGCTTTATCAGTTTGAATCAACAAATCTCCTGGTTGATATACTTCACCATCCTTAGTAAATATATCCCTAGCTGCCGGATTTTTATTAATTACCTCCAACCGTCTTTCCAGCCTACTAACGAAGATATCGCTCACCTCAAACCCATCACGAGCATAACGAATAGCTGGTTTGAGCAATTCTGACCAGGACAACTTACCATAGTATTTATGAACATTATACAATCTTGCCACAGTTCCCGGAACTCCCACTGCTAAATGTCCATCTAAACTTGCTCTTTTATCTACTTCTCCCTTTTCATTAAGGTACATATTTCGAGTTGCTGCTTTAGGCGCTCTTTCCCGAAAGTCTAGCGCTCGAATTTTATACTGTTGAGTCTCAGAATTTTCTGGAGGAGTTCCCAATAGTAAAAAACCTCCACCTCCAATACCTGCCGAAAATGGTTCTACTACTGAAATAGCAAACGCTGTAGCAACCGCTGCATCTACTGCATTGCCCCCTTTTTCTAGCATTAATTTTCCTGCTTCACTAGCTAGGGGATGAGCTGAAACTACCATACCTTCCTTACTCCGTTTTAATTCTGCTAGGGGTACAGATTTTTGGGAGTTAGAAGTACAGCCAAACAGTGATATAGAAACAGCCATACAACTAAATATTAGTATTTGGCTTTTAGTCTTAGGAAATCGAATCTGAGGCATTTAGCAACTACTGGGATTAATAATAATGATTCTTTATATCATGTCCGGTAGCATCGGTATTGCAAGTGAGAAGGTAAGGAAGAAGAAAGAAGGAAGAAGAAAGAAGAAAAAGCTTACATAAGGTAAATATTTCCCCAACTTTTAAACAAACGATACCAGCGGACATAATATTATACCATTTCTCAAAAACTTTTCTACATTTGATTGAAGTAGGGGAGTAGGGGAGTAAGGGAGTAGGGGAGAAGTAAAACAAAGGAATAATTGATGCTAAATTAACTAAAACTAATAAAAAAGTAATTACCTTAGTTTAATTACTTAATAACTGAAGTGTTATCCAAGGTCTTGCGTTAATGCATGGGAATTGGTATTATTCCTAAATTTACCAAAATAGTTAGGTCGCGCAACCGCGACTTTTAATTAGTTAGCCGATAGAACATCCATTCCGCTTTGGTTCCCATATCAAATGCGGAACAACTGCGGCAGCTATATTGCTCTCTTTTGGAATTATTGATGTTTTATTCATCTATTGTCCAATAGTTAGGGTAGGCTGATTAAATCTCAAAACCTTTATAGGTAAAAGTTTCAGCCTTTTCATGTTTTATATTGATGTTTTATTCATCTATTGTCCAATAGTCAGGGTAGGCTGATTAAATCTCAAAACTTTTACCTGTAAAGGTTTCAGCCTTTTCATGTTTTATATTGATGTTTTATTCATTTGTTGTCCAATAGTTACCGAAAAATAAAGGTATAAAGCCTCTCACTCCCCGTGGAGAAACAAAAAAATTCTTCCTTTTATTCAATCCTATCCGTTTTTAGGGAGAGGTAATTATCAATTATCCATTATCAATTATCCATTATTGAAAGGAGTTTCTGCGCAGAAGTCAAGTACATATCCGCAAGTAAGTGTGGCAGCTATATACTTTCATGCAACAAAGCCGCCTTTAAGACTAAAAAGTTAGGATGGCTGGCAGACAAGCACAAAAAGATAAAGGTACAATTATTCCTCCTACTTTCGGAAGTCTTCCCACACTTCCCAGACTTCCTACACTTTCTTGACCGACTACCAAAATAATTAAAGTAATAGTTTGACATACTCCCGACTTTGCGCTTACAAGGGCAGAGCGGGATTCTTCAGTCAGCAAAAACTGACCGCTGTTTTAACAGAGGTGATGTCCTCCCCCTATGATGACGCTTGCAATAACAAAATCCTCCTAACTTGTCAAGGGCTTATGAACGTTTAGCTTGTGGAGGTATCCGAATCTTGGCCCGGGCTTTCCTTTATGACGCTCCCCTGCGGGAGAGCGCGGGACTTCCCGCCAGGGAAGTTAACTTCTGACTTCTGACTTCTGACTTCTGACTTCTGACTTCATATAAATAACTGGCCTATCAACCAATTAAATCTATCAAAATATACAAAAATGTCTTAAAATTTTATTTATGACTATTACAATTTTATTAAAAACTAATACTGTTTTAGATTTTTGTGACTAATTGACTAAATTTAGGCTTTTTTAAAACACAAAATAATTCTTAAACTGTATTGTTATTTACAATACTCCTTGAGTACCACAAAACCTTGTAATTGTCAAGAAAAAACTTTTATAGTTTTAAATTATGGAATGGCAAGAAAATTCTGGTAATTGGGTATTAATACCTTCTCACCCCAAAGCAGTCATACATTTTTTAGGTGGAGCGTTCGTAGCAACTGCACCTCATGTAACTTATCGTTGGTTATTGGAGATTCTAGCAAATCAAGGCTATGCAGTAATAGCTACTCCTTTTGTCAATACTTTAGACCATTTAGCAATGGCTAAAAATGTTCTCAGCACTTTTGAGAATTGTCTTAATCATTTATATGCTAGTAGAAGACTCAGGAAAAAATCTTTACCTATATATGGAATAGGACATAGTATGGGATGTAAGTTACATTTACTTATGGGTAGTTTATTTTCCATAGAAAGAGCTGGCAATATTCTGATATCTTTCAATAATTTTGCAGCTCGTGATGCCATTCCCCTGGTCGAACAAATATCTTCTGTAGTGAAAGTAGAGTTTACTCCGTCCCCAAAAATGACAAATAGCCTAATTCAAAAACGTTATCGAATTCGGCGCAATTTATTAATTAAATTTAATGATGATGATATAGATCAAACCCTTCGTTTGAGCGATCTATTACGACTGCGTTTTCCCAGTATGGTCACAGTTCAGAGATTAAACGGAAACCACTTGACACCCTTGGGTCAAGATTTAACTTGGTCTGTAGGAAAAGTATATACCCCTGTAGACGCCGTTGGTCAATGGCTGAAACAAGAGGTTTATCGGGACTTAAATAAACTTAAACGTGAAATCCTACTTTGGCTGAACCCCCTAGCACCAATATCATAGCCTCATCCTGATAAATTCCAGATTTAGATATTAGCATCAAAAGTATTATTTTGTTCTGGAGAATATGGCAAATAATTTTTAGCAATTAACAAACAGTTACGATTATCCGATGTACGGGTATAACTAATATTGTCTGCTATAGCA
>NZ_LGSU01001371.1 GCF_002260545.1 Hydrocoleum sp. CS-953
AATGTATTCCAACCCAGTAAATCTATTAAACTTTCGTCTTGAGCAAGCTTGATTAAGTGCTTAATATGACTGTTTGCCATAGAAGCTAAAAAAAACTTCGATCCTGCTGCTTTATGTTCTTGCTCTAATAATATTCTTTCATCCATAATTCTTTTATAGCTTGAATTTAACCATGAAATTAAATCAACCAAATCTCTTGATTAAACTAATAAATAGAGTTTCTAATCAGAGATTTTATACCAATTACTAAAAGTAATGCTATGCTAAAGCTCTACTTCAAAAGTTAAATAGTTACTAAGATTTCCAATCTATTTTTGACAATTATTAGTCAGTTAGTATATATTCTTTCTACTTTTACCTCTCCCCACACATCCCACACTCCCCACCCAATTAAATATAGCGTTTCTCAAGCTTATGAGGTACACCTATCTTTAAATTTCTTTTCTATTCCTGATTCCTGATTCTCTCCATACCTATTCCCTGTTCCCTCCATACCTATTCCCTGTTCCCTAAAACCTAGAATTTTGTACCTCACGCTTCTTGGGAATTGCTATATAGCATTCTTTTTGAGAAATGGTATAAGTGTTATTCCATTTCTGGATTAGATAGCAATTTTTCTAAGGTAATATTTTTTGATGCTGATAATTTTTCTATTTCCTTTAATTCTTGTAAAATTACCGAATTATTAATTATTAATAATTAAATAATTCGTGCCTTGAAGCCTCCCCTTGGATAGGGGAAAAAGCGGTCGTTTGCGCAGCATTCCGTTAGGATGGGATGGCGAGATTTCCCGCTCTTGACAGAGCCGCTACGCTTTTCATGTCGCGCAGCGAAACGCCATATCCAATCGACCAAGAAAAGAAATAATATTTCCTTATATTCAATTCCGTAGCGGTTTTAACCACCAGGTAATTATCAATTATCCATTATCAATTATCAATTAATTACCGAGCCGCAAATCCCATAAGTATACAACTAGCTTTTTCCATATCTTCCCGACGACCCAAAGTGCTGAGGCGTAAAAAACCTTCTCCACTCGAACCAAACAATGAACCAGGTACACCAACAATTCCTGCTTTGAACAAAAGTTGATTAAAAACATCCCAAGAACTCATTCCCTCCGCTCCTTTTACCCATATATAAGGATTATTAGTACCACCAAAACAGGTCAGTCCAAAAGCTTCTAAACCTTCCTTGAGAATTCTCGCATTTTCTAGGTAATAGTTAACAATTTCTTGACATTCTTGTTGGCACTCTTCCGACAAAACAGCAATTCCTCCTTGTTGTGCTAAATTAGAAGCACCCCAAAACCTGATAGATTGACTAATTCTAAACATTTCAGTCAACTCTCCTGCTACAGTTCTTTTAATAGTTAAGTCAACAGGAACTACAGACCAACCTAATCTTAATCCAGAAAATCCAGCCGTTTTAGAAAAACTACCCACTTCAATCGCACATTCAGTTGCCCCTTCTATTTCATAAATACTTTTAGGAATATTAGGGTCAGTAATAAAAGCACTATAAACCGCATCAAAAATAATGACAGACTTATAACTTCTGGCATAGTCAACAAAAGCTTTTAGTTGTTCTTTAGTAGCAACTCCTCCTGTAGGATTATTAGGAAAACAGAGGTAAATTACATCTACTTTTGACTGAGGAATATCTGGAACAAAATTATTTTTATCGTTGCACTCTAGATAAATAATATTATTTCTACCTGCCAACAAATTTGCTTCTAAATATGGAGGATAAATCGGGTCTTGTAGGGCAATAACATTATCTAAACCAAACAATTCCTGAATACCAAAAGTCCCCGACTGCGCCCCATCACTCACAAAAATTTCCTCTGGTTTTAGATTAATTCCACGAGGTTTATAGTAATTGTGACAGATAGCTTCTCTTAGCTTAATATTTCCATCAAATTCCCCATATCCTGTATAAGTTGATTGATGACCTAACTTCGTTGCAGCATCAACCAAAGCTTCAACAACTTTTGATGGTATTGGATAAGTTGTGTCTCCCCACGCCATCATGTATATTTCTTTTTGGGGATTAGATACTTGATAGTTTTCAACCGTTTTAATTAATTTGTTTTTAATCATATCGGCGAAGGTATCAGAAGTAAACAATTGATTCAGATTTGGATTTGTTGTAGTCATATTTAGGATTTTGGTTATGTTTTCAATACTTATAATTTATGAAGCTGAAAATCTGGAATTATTCGTTACGGAACTCAAGGCAAATATACCAGATATTGATATCCAGTTCTGGCCAGAAGTAGAGAACCCAGAGAAAATAGAAGCCATATTAACATGGAAACCCCCTCTAGGAATAATGGAAAAATTTCCGAACCTCAAAGGAATTATTTCCCTCGGAGCAGGAGTAGAACAGATTTTAAGAGACCCCCATCTTCCCCAAAATGTGCCCATTGTTCGTATTGTTGAACCTTGTCTGACATCAAGAATGACTGAATACATCTTATTAGCAGTTCTTCGTTTTCACAGACAAGCATTTGAATATCAAACATTTCAAAGAGCAGGAAATTGGGAACCTTTACCTTTACCAGAAACCAACTCCTGTACCATAGGAATTTTAGGTCTTGGTGTTCTGGGAAAAGATGCTGCTGAGAAACTCAATACTCTTGGTTTTCCGATTCGAGGTTGGAGTAGGACACCAAAGAATATTGATGGTATAGAGTGTTTTTATGGACCAGACCAATTAAAACTTTGTTTGAGTAAATNAAGAGCAGGAAATTGGGAACCTTTACCTTTACCAGAAACCAACTCCTGTACCATAGGAATTTTAGGTCTTGGTGTTCTGGGAAAAGATGCTGCTGAGAAACTCAATACTCTTGGTTTTCCGATTCGAGGTTGGAGTAGGACACCAAAGAATATTGATGGTATAGAGTGTTTTTATGGACCAGACCAATTAAAACTTTGTTTGAGTAAATGTCGTGTCCTGGTTTGTTTACTTCCCTTAACTAGAGAAACAGAAGGGATTCTTAATCGTGAAACCTTTTCAGCTATGCTTAAAGGAGGTTATTTGATTAATGTTGCACGGGGGCAACATTTAGTAGAAAAAGATTTATTAGAAGTATTAGATTATGGTCAACTTTCAGGTGCTTGTCTGGATGTTTTCTCTAGGGAACCTTTACCTGAAAATCATCCATTTTGGTCACACGCTCAAATTACAATAACACCCCATGTAGCAACTCAAACTGATTCTGAATACTGGACAAAACCAATTGTAGATGCTATTTGTTGCCTTCGTGATGGTCTTCCTTTGCAGAATGTGGTAAATTGTGAACAAGGTTACTAACAGGACTTATACCATTTCTCATGCATTATTGCTACATCTCCTTGAGCAGAGGGAGTAGGGAGTAGGGTTCAAAAACATCTTATATCTTCATTTAATGGCAACAAATTGTTAAAAATATTGCTCTTACTGATTTATTAGTTAATAACTGAAGTTTTGAGTAAGTATAGCATTATTTTTGGGAATTGGTATTAGATCAAATCCGGTTGAATACTTATTAGAGTTGTTGGGAAATAAGGTAAAATGGTTCAAGCAGAAATTGGCCAGAAGAATGCTAAATATTGAACGAGCCTTAAAACAAGATAGGTTACTCAGAGCATTAACAGGATTAAACCGTAAAGCATTTGAANCTTATATCTTCATTTAATGGCAACAAATTGTTAAAAATATTGCTCTTACTGATTTATTAGTTAATAACTGAAGTTTTGAGTAAGTATAGCATTATTTTTGGGAATTGGTATTAGATCAAATCCGGTTGAATACTTATTAGAGTTGTTGGGGGAGATGGGGAGTTGGGGAGTATGGGAAGTGTGGGGGAGATGCGGAGTTGGGGAGTTGGCGAAATCGAATATGGAATTATTAACATATATCATATAACCGGGTTCTATGTGCAATTAACAGGATTTGATATTACGTAAAGCTACTATTACTATATATAGAGTTAAAAAACTATAACGTTATAGTTTGTTGCGCTATATCTGTGGTCTCTGTGTAATACCATTTTGAAAAAAGAATGTTACGAATAGTAAGAGCGATAAAAATAATTTTCAGGAGACATTCCTTTGACAAAAAAGATGATTTCCAACCCAACAAGTGGTATCGAAGCAATTCATTCTGACTCCTGAGGACTGGCTCCTGACTCCTAAAAAATCCCCTAGTTATTTGTAGCAAACATTTATCAAAATGGTATAAGTCCTAACTAAGAAACTGTTTGAGAAGTGCTGCGTGGAACCGATGAATTCGCTAAATCTAACCCCCCTGCTCCCCTTGCCTACAAGGGAATGGGGGTTGAAAAGCCTTTATCCTCCTAAGAGAGAGGTTTTTATGAGTTAACAAACAGTTTCTAAGATTTCCATGTCTATAATTCAGGACTTACGCAAAGCTACTATATATAGAGTTCAAAAACTATAACGTTATAGTTTTTTGCGCTAGATATGTGTCCTTGTGCGTAAGTCCTATAATTAATATTCACCAACTACTACCCACGATATGAGGGATCGAGCCTATCTAGCAAACGACGATTAGCTGCCCATACCCTGGCGACCTCCTGGTTATGGAAGGCTGCTTCCTCAAACTGTTGGGCTGTATGTTCGCAAATCTCAGGTGGTGGTATAATAGGCTTATTTCCAGTACCTAGCACGTTAACTTGGATTTCACACGCCTGATTCAGATAGTACATATAGTAAAATGCTTCAGCTATACTTCGCCCGACAGTTAAAAGTCCGTGGTTCCGCAGGATTAAACATTTCTTTGCTCCTAGGGATGCAACAATTCGGTCTCGCTCATCAAGGTCAAGAGAGATTCCCTCATAGTCATGGTACGCAACACGATTATAGAATTCCATGGAAGCTTGGTTAAGTGGCAACAAACCTTCTTCCATAGCAGCAACTGCCATACCACTAATGGTATGAATGTGGAAAATTCCATGAGCATTAGGACAACCTAGATGAATGGCACTATGAATAGTGAATCCTGCCGGATTTACCTCAGCATCTATAGCATCAATTTTGTTGCCATTAACATCAACTCGGACTAGATTTGATGCACATATCTCATCGAACAGCATACCATAGGGATTGATCAGGAATATAGCTGGTTCTTCCTGAATGCGCACAGAAATATGGCTGTATATCATATCCGTCATCCCGTAGTGATGAATCAAGCGGTATGCAGCAGCCAGGTCTTCGCGCAAGTCTTGTTCATTCTGAGGGCAGGACTTGGCTAAAGTTTCTCTGGTTTTAGTAATGCTCATTTCAGTTATCAGTTAAAAGTTAGTATTTAGGTAACTAGACAGTACAAAGTTCTTGGGAATAGCCATTGCTAGCCTTGGAATAGCCATTGCTAGCCTTGGGTATCAGCAATCCCAAAGTTAGAAACTCACGAGACTGAGCTGTATGTGCTGTAAGCTTTTATCAGTAATACTTTTAAGAATGAAAGTAAATCTTTTTTTAGAAGAACTTTGTACTCTCCAGTAGGTAAGATAAGGGCAGAAAAATCACTCTTATACAGGACTTACGCACGCGAAACCCGGTTTCTAGGATAAATCGTTGTTTTGAGCAATAGACGTCTACGAGAAACCGGGTTTCTGGGTTCGCATGCGTAAGTCCTGTTATAATTTTTCCGACTACCTCGTCTATAACTCCCTATTCCTCTTGACTCTGTAGGGACGTTGCATGCAACGTCCCTACCTCCCTACTCCCTGCCTTGGCAAAAAGACTTTTGAGCGCAAACCCTAGTTATATCCATGTTAATTAGCATTAAACGAAATCAGCAAAACCTCTTCAGGAAAGTAATAGACGGAGTTTCTGAGCAATGAATTGAGGTATCGTTCCATCTCCGGATGAGACAGTAATTCTTCCAAGGTAATCTCGTGTGATTCAGATAACTGTTCTGTTTCCTTATCCTTGTTAAAGCAGTTCACTGTTGCCTCATGTTTGATATAATGCTCTAATGCTGCATAGTCATCAGCTTTTATTGGCTCTTCATAGAATATCCGATGGACTTGATGCTCAATTCCACATTCATCCAAACTCTCTATGACATCTTCAGCAGAGGTAAATCCTTCACCTTTTCCTTCCTTGAAAATTTGTAGGTATTGCTCGTAGAAATCAACGTAAAAAGATTTACGAGTAGCTAAAGCAATAAATCCAACTCCTGTATCCTTCAGCAAACTAGCAGACTTTTTCAATACAACCGCCAAATCTTGCCGTGGAATCATATAAAAGCCGTGCATCGACCACAATAAGTCGTAAACATTTCTTTCTAGATTTGCTGATTGAATTGTGTTAACATATTGTTTCCCTTGCTGTAAAGGAAGATGAATTTTATCACTCGCTTGAGCAATTGAACTCTCAGAAGGATCTAAAAAATCGTAGACAATATTGCCAATTTCTTCATCAAGCTGAATATACTGACGAAAAGCTTCCAACCAGCGCCCTGTCCCACAAGCAACATCTAGTAATCTCAGAGATGAATTTTCGCCGTGATGATATTGTGATAAAAAAGTACCCGCCCAGTCGAAACGCTGCGCCAACTGCCAATAATCAATTACTGGATCTTTGTCTTCTGGACTTCTTTGTTCAACAGTAACACTCGGAACTGGCAAAACAAAAACCCCAATTGGTTCATTGATAAATGCTTTTCCACTGTCCTCAATCTCAGCCAACCTCCAAAATGCCTGGAGAATTTTGGCAAATTTTGCTTCCTGAAGCTGGCGCAAATCGCATTCCATACAAAAGGACATAATTTTAATGCCATTTTCCAAGCCTTGGAGACATTCCGTTACATCTAGACGAGCATCGACATGGTGATACTGATGCGGATGAGATTGAGTATCAAGTAAATTTCTAATGTCCTCTGCTGTGAACATCTCATTTTGGTTCCCTTTCACTTCCAGCATAAACTCACGCTGAATTTGAGGTATACCTGTAGCTGTTTGGTGGACAATGACCACCTGTCCGCCTTCTCTTGTTTGCTTTAAAGCACTCTCAATTGCTTGGTAAGGCTCGTCAAAGTAATATAAAACATGGGTCAACAGAACTAAGTCGTACTTCTGTTCCCTTTCAAATCTACCTGGTTCAAAATACTCATCACGCACAGACACCTCTACGTTTTGGCCAAAAGATTCTTGGTTGAGCCGTTGTAGAAAGCGATCGCGATGAATCTGGTTTGGTTCAAGTGCGACATATCGTAATTGTTTCCATTGTGGACTAAGTTTAGGGACAAGGCTCTGTATAATTTCTATATCTATATCACCTTCGCCACTACCAATACTAAGTACCGACAAGGTATCGTTTTGGTGTGACCGAGAATAACTTCCCTCCAGTAATACTGTGACATTATTGCGAAACCACTCAATGGCAGAAACTGTCATCGTCGAAGCTGCCTTGCGTAATTCATAACTCTCAGCATAAAACTTATCATCCAGTGGTGGAGCAACAAGTTTCTGATTCTGTAGCTGGTGGCGCTCAATTTCAGAGGATTGAAAATTTTCTGGAGATTTGTATTGAATTTTCATGTAAAAAATAAGTTCATTAATTGATAATTGATAATGGATAATTGATAATTACAAGAAGGTTAAAACCGAGAGGATTGAAGATAAGGAAATATCCTAGCACTTTTTTTCCCCTATCCAAGGGGAGGCTTTAAACCAGAATTATTTAATTATTAATTATTAATAATTAATAATTCGGTAAAGATTTAGTAGTTACTTGAGCGATCGCTAATTTCAGGACTTATACATTACATTTCCGCTATATATTCTGTGTAAGTCGATCATTATTCAGGACTTTGCCAGCATTACTAATGCTGTTGCGTAAGTCCTGTCAAATTCGTGTTATTTTCTCAATCAGAGACTTGTGTTGAGGATAACGCTTAGTTAATTCCTCTCGTTTACCCAACTCAAAATCATTAAAATCAAAACCAGGAGCTACTGTACAACCCACCAGTGAATAGGATTGCGGATCGCTCACCGTCGCGCCAAACCAAGCTCCCCCTTTCACTACATCTTGAAAGACTTCACCCTCCTCAAAATTATCACCGAGTTTTATTGGACAATAGTTTCCCGATTCATCAATAACATGAACCGTTAGCGAAGTCCCAGCATAAAAATGCCATAACTCATCAGAATTGATGCGATGAAGTGGCGAAAAATCAGTTCCTTCCAATAAAAAATAGACAGCTGTTGAACAATTGCGAGACCCATCAAATTCTTTGGGTAGACCTTCGTGAGGTATTTCTTGAGCGCAACGATAAGTCTCCCTGTAGTAACCTCCTGCTGGATGTTTTTCAAGTCCAAGCTTTTCAATCCAATAGCTAGCGTTTTTGGTTGACATATCCTTTCTCCTCTCCTGCAAAATTATCATTTTATGACTGCCACAGAGTTAAAGAATAGGTGTTTGTAATTAAAGCTAAAATCTTTACTTGTTAAGACATTGAAATTTAATCAACAAACCCTAATTAAAAAGCATTTTATATTTGACAATTTTAGATTTCATAGCTTGATTCACCAATGCCACAATATTAGGGCGATCGCCAATCTTGTAGGTTGGGTTAAGGTACGAAACCCAAAATTCTGAATGTTTATCCCTTTCTTGATAATGCAAGGCAAAAAAACAGTGGGGCAGACTAAACTTACCTACCCCACTACACTATATTAATCTAGCGATGAATTAATATCTTCTTTGATTAGGCTTATGTACGATAAAGCTTAATACTTGACATTGCTTCACGTTATCAAAACCCATCACGCGAATAAAGCAATCAGGATTTTCACTGCGGCAAGCGTCGATTTCAGTTAAAACTTCATTAACAGTTCTAGCATGGAACAGAGGTAACTTCCACAAAGTCCAGTAGTGCATTTCTGGAGCAGAAGACTCACTGAATTCTACACCAGCGATGAAACCTTGATCCAAAATGTACTGAAGTTGCTGACTAACTTGCTGAGGAGTCAGAGGAGGTAAATAGGAAAGGGTTTCGTAACGACGCTCTTTTGGTAATGTTCTCATCTTTTTTTACTGTTTAATCAATGTACAACTTTTCCAAAGCTTTTAACCAAAAAAACTTTGGAAACTAACCTGCGGGTTTACCCGTAGGGAAAAATGTATTGGAAATTTTCGTAGCTAATCAGTTCGTTGCTCAGGCTCTAAACTAGGGTCAACTATTTCTAGTTGCGTTATCTTTTCGAGATACCCACGGCGATGTTCCATATTAGCTTTTTGAATACCACTGCGAACCATTTCTGGTAAATACTCAGCTACTTCCTCTGCTAAATGGTCTCGAACAGTCATCACTCTAAATGCTAATTCTTTATTGTCCTGAAGTAGCTCTTGTAGGTAAGCTTCTCCATCCTGAATTTTGCCTGTCGAGGAAAAACCACTTAACCAAATTGCTAACGGCGGGTTTGTCTCTCGTAACTGATTCGTTACTGTCCGCACAGCTTGATAGGTTAGGTAGCTCGTCAGTACCTTTGTAGTATCTTTAGCAACTTTTTTTATATCCATATTTGACCCTAGCCTGAATCTATGGTTAGACTTTAGATTTTAGATTAAGGATAGATTAAATCCTTAGCAGTCAAGTTTGACATATCTATCTATGTCTTGCCATCTAAAATCTAAAATCTTCCATTTTCAACAGACTTAGAGGGTGTCCATGGCCTCGAACTCGAACTTGATTTCCTTCCAGAGTTCACAAGCAACGGCCAAGTCAGGAGACCACTTAGCAGCTTCACGAATTACATCGCCACCTTCACGGAATAAGTTGCGACCTTCGTTACGAGCTTGGATACAAGCTTCTAGAGCTACACGGTTAGCTGTTGCACCAGGAGCATTACCCCAAGGGTGGCCCAAAGTACCACCACCGAATTGTAAGCAGGAATCATCACCGAAGATTTCTACTAGAGCTGGCATGTGCCAAACGTGAATACCACCAGAAGCAACTGGCATTACACCAGGCATGGAGGCCCAATCTTGAGTAAAGTAAATACCACGCTCGCGGTCTTGCTCAACATGGTCTTCACGCATTAGGTCCACAAAACCCATTGTGATACCTTTTTCACCTTCGAGCTTACCAACCACAGTACCAGAGTGGAGGTGGTCACCACCAGACATTCTCAAGCACTTAGCTAAAACGCGGAAGTGAATACCGTGAGCTTTCTGACGGTCAATTACAGCGTGCATTGCACGGTGGATGTGTAATAAAATACCGTTACGACGGCACCATTTGGCCAAAGTTGTATTAGCTGTAAAACCACCAGTTAGGTAGTCGTGCATGATGATTGGAGTGCCAATTTCCTTAGCAAACTCAGCACGCTCCATCATTTGTTCAACAGTAGGAGCTGTTACGTTGAGGTAGTGGCCTTTAATTTCACCAGTTTCAGCTTGGGCCTTTTCAATAGCTTCTTGAACGAACAGGAAGCGATCGCGCCAGCGCATGAAAGGTTGAGAGTTAATATTTTCGTCATCCTTGGTAAAGTCTAAGCCTCCACGCAAGCACTCATAAACTGCTCTACCGTAGTTCTTAGCAGATAGACCCAACTTAGGCTTAATAGTACAACCTAATAGAGGACGACCATACTTATTTAATTTGTCACGCTCAACAGTAATACCGTGAGGAGGACCTTCAAAAGTCTTCAAATATGCTACTGGAATCCGCATATCTTCTAGACGTAGCGCCCGTAGTGCTTTGAAACCAAATACGTTACCTACAATGGAGGTCAACATATTAGTTACAGAACCTTCCTCAAATAAATCTAGAGGATAAGCTACATAGCAAATATATTGATTATCTTCGCCAGGAACAGACTCAATATCATAGCAACGACCTTTGTAGCGATCTAGGTCAGTTAATAAGTCAGTCCATACTGTTGTCCAAGTACCAGTAGAAGATTCAGCAGCTACCGCAGCACCAGCTTCTTCTGGAGGAACTCCAGGCTGAGGTGTCATACGGAAAGCAGCCAAAACATCTGTATCTTTTGGTATGTAATCAGGGGTGTAATAAGTCAGTTTATAGTCTTTAACTCCAGCCTGATACCCAGACTTAGACTGAGTTTGTGTATTAGCGTAACTCATATCTTATTTCCTAAGAATCTCTTTACTCTTCTGTATATTTCACAGACTATTTTAGATAATATCAAGAATTAGAACTTTTCTACTTAAAAGATTATTTATTTATTAATAACTTTTTTTAATCCTTTTGTTACATTTGTTAATTTTAACGTAGTAATAGTTTTCGGCCTTGTTTTACCATATTTTTTAGTTGAATAAAAAGTCAGGCGTAGGTACGAGCGACTCCCATTAATTAAATTGTACCATGAATTTTTTGCCGATTTTT
>NZ_LGSU01001372.1 GCF_002260545.1 Hydrocoleum sp. CS-953
AATTCTATACTTTTTAGACTTCTTTTTAGTAACCTGATGGATTTCTGATTTTGCTCGAAAAATTTTTGAAGCTGTTTCTGTAGAGACTTCCAAGACCTGACACAAACGAGTTAAAAACACTTGTTCTTTTCCAGATAAAACCCCATCTACTAAAATTATGTCAGTAGCTAACATAAAAGCTGTTTCTTTATACTCTGGATGTAGTGAATCATTGGCTATAGCTACTAAATTATTAATTCCTTTTTCGCTAAGTGTATTTAACATCCTATTGAGCATATTTGTAATCTGTTTTTCTGAATAGCCTTTAAAAATTTCCATTTGAGACAAAAGCACTATAACTCGTTCTGTTTCTTGTTCTAAAAGATAACCATCTGAAGCAATGGCAGATACTGCAATAGCAGCTATTGCTTCAGGTTGTGAGAATGCAACTCGATGTGCATTATAAACTTCAAATACCTTATTTAATAGACTCATTTTAGGCATTGTCTCCTAATTTATTGCTTGTTGATTTGTTTACTATTTTATCTTGAATAACAGCTTTATACAGCTTATCGTTTCTATCACAAGATTATTTGTTTGTCAACACTACCTTTTGTCCATAGTAGATTTATAGCACATTTATAAAGTTAATATTAAGAATATGGAATTTGTACTGAAATTGTGCATAAAAAACTAAATATTTTAGTAAGCATTTCCTGCGGAATGCTGCGCAAACAGCCGTCAGCTTTCAGCTATTAGCTTTAGAGGATAAATTTAATAAATAATATCAAATTCAGTAGTATTGGTACAATTCATGCCTCGTATGGATTGATCTTCAAAACCTACTAAAACAGGAGTTTTTGCTAATATTTATTTTATGCTCCAAAGTCAGATTTGAGATTAATAGCTGATAGCTGTTTAGCTGGCGCACAACTTCGTTTTGCTGGCGTAAAGCTTTCCGTCAGAAAAAAGCGAGAGCTACCGTAGAAAGAGGTTAGCTAATAGCTGAATGCTTACATATTTTATNATGCTCCAAAGTCAGATTTGAGATTAATAGCTGATAGCTGTTTAGCTGGCGCACAACTTCGTTTTGCTGGCGTAAAGCTTTCCGTCAGAAAAAAGCGAGAGCTACCGTAGAAAGAGGTTAGCTAATAGCTGAATGCTTACATATTTTATGGATAATTAATAATTAATAATTACCTCAATGAAAACCTTCAATAATTAATAATTAATAATTACTTCTTATTATAAAGAAAAGGATTCGCTAAAAGGATTTTTTTCTCCATGAATGGAGATGGTTTATACTTAAATAGTTGAGTAACAACTTTACTAATATTTAATCTGAGCTAAAAAGCTTGAAAATTCTGACTCCTGACTCCTGACTACTAGCTGCCAGGAAAATATTATAACTTAAAAAGGATTGCTATAGAGGGTATGATTTTTTAATTGATTAACAAACTTATTAATTCTATGTAAATACTCATCACCAGCAATCCCTGCAACATTATTGTGATCTGCACCAGGAACTATATATAAATCTTTAATTTCAGCAGGACTAACTGCAAATAATTGTTCACTCATATAAGCAGGAACTGACATATCTTCTTTTCCATGAACTAAGCAAATTGGTATATCTAATTTCCTTAGTTTGGAAATAGAGTCAAATTTTTGATGTAGTAGTAGTTTTATGGGAAAAAATTTATAAATTCCACCCTCATAATTAACCATACTTTGCATAGAAGTAAAAGAACTTTGAATGATTAATCCTGCCATTTGTGGGTGTCTTGTAGCCAACTCAATAGCAATAGCTCCCCCTAAAGAATGACCGTAAACCAATATATTTTGTGGATTAATCTGGCGTTGATTAACTAAATAATTCCAGACAATTTCTATATCTTGATAAATCTGTGCTTCACTAGGAAAATTCCCTGTACTACGTCCATAACCTCGGTAGTCTATTAACAAGACATCAAAACCTAATTTATGAAATTTATAAGCTTGTTCAACATTTGCCCCTATATTGACACCATTGCCATGAAAATATAACACCACATTTGGAAAATCTGACCTGTAAGAATTAGCAGGTATCCACCACCCATGTATTCTTTCTAACTTGCCTTTTTTCTGAAAGGCAGATAACCAAACATCTTGATACGAGAGGTTTATATTTTCTGGTGTTATTTCTATAACTGAACTAGGGAAAAATATGAATCGCTGTTGCACTAAAACTAGAAATATACAGATAGCAACATAAGCTATAACCGAAACTATTCCAACAATTAAAAGCCACTTCACAACAGAAAAAAGATAAGATTGCCACATAAGAAAAATTTATAATTAGATAGTGTCCGCTTAATGAGTCAAGAGTTACAAACACCGAACCCCTAAACCCTGTTTTTTCCTAGATTTCTTTATGTAAAAAAATTCAAGTTATCATAAATATTTTCTTTCCTCCTTTCTGTCTCTTAATTTGACATAAAAATAAATTTTAACGCCAATCTACTAGACCGACAAAACTAATTTTGTGCATTAGTATTGTTGAGGTGGGGTAGGTTCATCTGATTAAATGTTGAGCAAGAATAAGTTAACTAAAACCCGCCCCTACTATTGCCAAATTTTAGTTGTTTCACACCACTAATTAAATTTTGTCTAGTTTGAAAACCTTAGTTTGGGGAAAATGTTCAGAAAAGCTGACAATTCAAGGATTGTAGTTTTTTCTATTTTCAGATGAAAACTATAAGAGATTGAATGTATCAGCAAATATAAAAAGGAGGTAGGGAACACTTAACTGGGAATAGGTCCGAAGAAATACAAGGGCAAATATTTGTCGCTATTAAATCTAGGAATATATGTACTGAATACTTCTCTATCTACCTTCTTTCAATCCCTTGAAGTATTACCGCTTTTAGATTTTAGTCACTTCGCGTGCTCTGTTAATAATTATTTTACTCTCCAGTCTCTAAGTCTCAAGGTGGATGAGGTTTAGGAATGAGAATTCAATAAAGTCTACAATTTTTTTGCAAGAACTCAGATAATATAGAGTTTCGGCAATTTAACTTGTGTAGATAATAAATACTCATTCCTGATGTCTTTTAACCGATACAGTTTATCAACACCTAACGCCTCATCCATAAAAACTAAAAACTAAAAACTAACTTTCTCAAGTCGAGGTTGACGTTTATACCAATCATTAGATTGTTCATAAACATGAGCAACTTCAAAAAGTAAACCTTCTTTCAAAACATTACCAATCAATTGCATACCAATTGGTAATCCTTGTTGATCGAAGCCACAGGGTAAACTTAAAGCAGGTAAACCAGCCAAATTAACTGGAATAGTCATTAAGTCAGACAAATACATACTCAGAGGGTCATCAGTTTTTTCCCCCACCTTAAATGCTGTAGTTGGAGAAGTGGGGCAAGCCAAAATATCTACTTGAGCAAAAGCTTTATCAAAATCCTCCTTAATTAAAGTCCGAACTTTTTGAGCTTTCAGATAATAAGCATCATAATATCCAGCCGATAAAGCATAAGTACCAATCATAATTCGGCGCTTAACTTCTGAACCAAAACCTTCAGCGCGAGTCTTGGCATACATATTCAAGAGGTTTTCCGACTGAGGAGTACGGAAACCATATTTGACTCCATCATAGCGGGCTAAATTTGCCGAAGCTTCCGATGGAGCAATAACATAATAAGTAGGTAAACCGTAACGAAATCTAGGACAAGAAACTACCTGAATTTCTGCTCCCAACTCTTGAAGTTTTTCCACTGCTTTAGTGAAAGCTTGTAGAACAGATGAGTCTAAACCTTCACCAAAAGTCTCTTGAATTAGACCAATTCTAATTTGCCCTTTAGGTCTTAAATTAGGTCTCAGATTTTTCGTGTAATCTGGGATAGAAACATTCAGACTGGTAGAATCTTTCGGGTCATAACCAGCGATCGCCTGCAACAAAATGGCAGAATCTTCCACAGTTCTACTAAAAGGACCTATTTGATCCAAAGAAGAAGCATAAGCNAGGTCTCAGATTTTTCGTGTAATCTGGGATAGAAACATTCAGACTGGTAGAATCTTTCGGGTCATAACCAGCGATCGCCTGCAACAAAATGGCAGAATCTTCCACAGTTCTACTAAAAGGACCTATTTGATCCAAAGAAGAAGCATAAGCTACTAACCCATAGCGAGAAACCAAACCATAAGTAGGCTTCATTCCCACCACTCCACAAAAAGATGCTGGTTGACGAATTGACCCACCTGTATCTGACCCTAATGCCACTACACATTCTTCAGATGCTACTGCTGCGGCCGAACCTCCAGAAGATCCTCCAGGGACTCTTTCCACATCCCAGGGGTTAGCCGTGACTTGATAGGCAGAATTTTCCGTTGAACTGCCCATCNCCATAAGTAGGCTTCATTCCCACCACTCCACAAAAAGATGCTGGTTGACGAATTGACCCACCTGTATCTGACCCTAATGCCACTACACATTCTTCAGATGCTACTGCTGCGGCCGAACCTCCAGAAGATCCTCCAGGGACTCTTTCCACATCCCAGGGGTTAGCCGTGACTTGATAGGCAGAATTTTCCGTTGAACTGCCCATCGCAAACTCATCTAGATTAGTCTTCCCTAAAATTACTGCCCCAGCATCCACAAGTTTTTGAGTCACCGTAGATTCATAAGGCGGAATAAAATTTTCTAGAATCTTAGAACCACAAGTAGTAGGGATACCTTGGGTACACATATTATCCTTAACAGCGATCGGAATCCCTGCTAGTTGTCCAATTTCCTCTCCTGTAGCAATTTTGGCATCCACCTGACGGGCCTGTTCGATGGCCTTTTCTGCCGTAACACAGATAAAGCTTTTCAACTTCGGCTCCAACTGGTTGATGCGTTCCAGAGCTTCTTGGGTAATTTCTACAGCAGAGCGTTCTTTACTGATTAGTTGTTGATGTAGCTCGCTAATGGATGCCATGCCTATACCGTCNGTCCAATTTCCTCTCCTGTAGCAATTTTGGCATCCACCTGACGGGCCTGTTCGATGGCCTTTTCTGCCGTAACACAGATAAAGCTTTTCAACTTCGGCTCCAACTGGTTGATGCGTTCCAGAGCTTCTTGGGTAATTTCTACAGCAGAGCGTTCTTTACTGATTAGTTGTTGATGTAGCTCGCTAATGGATGCCATGCCTATACCGTCATTCCTAAAATTCAACTATTAGATTTTGACACTTTCACCGTTAAAAATATAGATTTAACCGGAGATTATTGCTTTTTATGGTTTCCCGGAAATATACAGGAATTATCGCAAGCTGCATTATACCATAAATCTTACCAATGGATAATGGATAATGGATAATTGATAATTGATAATTAGGGTTTGCTGAAAAAGTCTTTTTGTTGAGGTAGGGAGTAGTTAATACCAATTTCATAATATTGCTACAGTGGCTCTGTTCTTAGGAGTCAGGAGTCGTAGGGGCGATTCGCGTTGGCGTAGCATTCCGAAGGAAATTGCCCGTACAGGAGTCAGGAGGTAAGAATTTATAATATTCGTTTTTTCTGAGGGTAAAACTGTTCCATGATTGACTAAAAATAGTTTTATAACTATAAAAATATGTTTTTTTCCAAGGGATAATTTGATTTTTACCCTCTACATCTACAGCAAATTTACTCAGACTTTTTTAATCATTTTACTGTAACTCTTTTTTTTGAATTTGGTATAAGAGTTAGGAGTTAGGGGAGTTATAGAGGAGGTAGTCAGAAGAATAGTAAGAGTGATTTTTCTGCCTCGCGTTAGCTCAAAAAGTTAGCATTTTGAGCATAATAGAGCTGAAAACCAGGTACTTTTTCCAGANGTTAGGGGAGTTATAGAGGAGGTAGTCAGAAGAATAGTAAGAGTGATTTTTCTGCCTCGCGTTAGCTCAAAAAGTTAGCATTTTGAGCATAATAGAGCTGAAAACCAGGTACTTTTTCCAGATCCAATAAGGCACTTATCTTTATCTATAAATGCGCGCGATAATTAATCAGCAAACCCTAATTAATCGCCAAAGGTTTAAAGTCTCTCCTATCAATTGATAATTGATAATTAGAGAGAGTTTTTATTATCCAATCTCCATTATTCATTAATGAAGTTATTACATCTTTAATAATTAAGCTTTATATTCTGTCTCTTGAGAATGCCTGCAAGAAAAAAATTAGGGAATAGGGAGTAGTTCAACAATTAATTATTAATTATTAATTATTACCTATTCTGTCATATAAGTATTGGCGCTCAAGGATTTTTTTTTCTTCTCTTGGTCGATTGGATATGGCTAGGTTTCCTCAGCATCCCATCCTAACGGAATGCTCCGCAAACGACCGCTTTTTTCTCCATGAATGGAGAGGCTTTATACCTTAATTTTTCGGCAACAATGGAAAATTTATTTGGGCAGCATTCCGCACCTAAAAAATATTTTCTATCCACAGCTATATAATTTTTATTATGGCTAATTAATGAGGCTTGATATTAGACCAGATGAGGATACAGGATAAAGATGCTAAAAAGCNTTTTTCGGCAACAATGGAAAATTTATTTGGGCAGCATTCCGCACCTAAAAAATATTTTCTATCCACAGCTATATAATTTTTATTATGGCTAATTAATGAGGCTTGATATTAGACCAGATGAGGATACAGGATAAAGATGCTAAAAAGCTGATAAATATAGCAATTATATTTTAGTTGTGAGATTTTAGTAGTAATTAGGACTCAGAAGTCAGAAGTCAGGTAGGGGAACTGTCGGATTGGCGACGTACAGAATATAAAAGGATTTTGAGCGACTTCATTGTTCTTAAATATCTATCAAAATCATTCCTGATTGCTATATTAAGCTTTCAGTTGAAATCAAATAATTTTCCTCATGGTAATTTTTTAGATAAAAATTTATATTTTATCCGGAAAATGGCACAAATAGATTGAGAAACTAGGAAATTCCCATGATTTCCTGGTAGGAGCTATGCCACCAAAAGCTCGTTTGAAACAATATCTGACCATAGAAGAACTGAAAATTCGCTACCGACAAGCTCCAGACACTATCGAATCCCGTCGGTGGCATCTCCTGCTCTTGATTGCCCAACAATGGTCTATTAAAAAGGCTGCTCAAGTTGTTGGACTTAACTATGATTATGCTAAGGAAATTGTTGGGCGCTACAACCGAGAAGGCCCAGCTTCTGTCAGGAATCGTAGCAAGGATCGTCAACCACCACCTGCCAAATCTTTATTGACTCCTGAGCAACAACAGGAACTATCGGTGGCTTTACAAGGGCCTGCNCCCAACAATGGTCTATTAAAAAGGCTGCTCAAGTTGTTGGACTTAACTATGATTATGCTAAGGAAATTGTTGGGCGCTACAACCGAGAAGGCCCAGCTTCTGTCAGGAATCGTAGCAAGGATCGTCAACCACCACCTGCCAAATCTTTATTGACTCCTGAGCAACAACAGGAACTATCGGTGGCTTTACAAGGGCCTGCTCCTGATGGTGGGGCATGGTCTGGTCCAAAAGTAGCTCGTTGGATAGCTAAGAAAACTGGTCGGGAGCATGTCTGGCCTCAACGAGGTTGGGATTACCTTAAAAGGTTGGGGATTGACTGGAAAAAAAAATATAAAAATGATTGATATATAGCATTCAGCATTCAGCACTCAGCATTCAGCTTTGATTGAATTTTGATCAATTTAGCTACCTCATACTAAATCCGGTTTATAGAGTACCCTTTTGGGGAGATGGGGAGATGGTTAGAGAGAATTTTGAAAAAGGTACTTTTAATAACCGGATTTGGTATCAAATATACATTAAATAAAAAAAGGATTGACTTAATAAATAAGCTATAGCAATCCTAAATAGGTCGCGACAAATCAAAAAGTAGATAAAAAACTTGAAACTCTTACCTGTTGCCTCTTGCCTGTTGCCTCTCTTGGTGCGCGTTCCCAAGCCAGTCCGTTGGGCGGGTCTCCCGACTTGAAGGAACTGGCGTTTGCGTCTGTCGCCGACGCGGGGNCCTCTCTTGGTGCGCGTTCCCAAGCCAGTCCGTTGGGCGGGTCTCCCGACTTGAAGGAACTGGCGTTTGCGTCTGTCGCCGACGCGGGGTCGCACCGCTGTTGCCTAAAAAGCAGTAAGATTTTTGCCACGAATATGCGGAGGATTGCTATATATAGTATTTCCCAAGCTAGTGAGGTACAAAATTAGTTTTTTTTAGGGAATAGGAAATAGAATATAAATTAAAGATAGGTATTTATGATAAGTCTGAGAAACGCTATATATAGACAGAGTTTTTTAAAATATTTTTATACTAATGAGTGATTAAAAAACTTGATTATTTATTTAGATCAGATTAAAAATCAAGCATGATATTGCCAATAAAGAAATACTTACAGCAAATTCAAGGTATGTGAAGTACAAATATTAAATATTTAATATTAAACATTGTAGCACAGGCATCTTGTCTGTGAAAGGCGTATCTCACTCATACGGAATCTGCTGTAATAGCTGTCATATAAATAAAAAACTCAAAAAGGAACAGAATTTTCAAGCTTTCCAGTTCAAATTAACTATTATAAAAATTGTCAGAATTACATAACTTTGCACGAATAGTGAAGTACAGTTTAATATTAATTTGTATTCCCTAGAGCAATAAAACTTTATATCTCATCAACTCCACAAATGCTCTACATACTTTTCCGGAATCATAGTAAAAATCTTGATTAATTGGATGAAGGTTGTCAAAACTATCAGTAATGAATAATTATCAATGATTGGTTTGACACAACCTGAAATAGAAATCTCTCAAGATTTAGTAATTATGAAAATCAAGATTTCCACAAAAATTATCCTAGCATTTGCCTTATGTTTCGGGATTAATTTAACTATCAATAATCCCGCTTATGCTAGACCAAAACCTCAGTTACTTTGTGAAGTAAAACCAGAAATATGCCAAAAACAGGGAGAGACTATATGTAAAGAAGATGAGAGTTGTCCTCAGCAAACAGTAGAAAATTGTGAGCAAGATAATCAAATTTCCTGTGATAAAACACAGTCTGTAGTTAAAGAATTTAAACCTGTAATTCGACCTAATACATTTTATTGTGAACAGGGTAAAAATGGTATTCCAACTACTTTTGTCAAAACACCACAAGGTACTTATCCAGTTATTCGCTGGGTTTCTAATTATTTCTTGTCTGCTGGATATACTCCTATGACTCGTTGTCGTCAAGTATCAAACAAATTTCAATTATTCTACGATGATGGGAGACTAGATTACATTACTACTGGCATTGTTAATCGTCAACCTGTTGTTTGTGTTTCTGGTCAAAAGGGTGGTCCTTGTCAAGGAGTATTATTTACTCTCAAACCTTACCAAAATGCTAGCGAAACAATTCAAAAGTTATTTGATATTCGGGTTAGTGCAACTACAGGTCCTCTATATGAAAGTAGCTCCCGTTTCTATTTAAACTTTAATGATTATTTAGAAAGTTTAGTAAGCAAGTGAATGGAGTAATATAGCTCTACGCGCAAGTAAAAAGTTAAAAATTAAAAGTCAAAAGTAAGAGACTGTTTGTCAAATAAGTATTAAGAGAAGGAATAGTTACTAAAATCCAAAATTGGTAATACTTCAAAGAATTGAAATCTAGTAGATAGAGAGATATTAGGTAAATATATTCCTAGATTTTGAACTGAGAAATAGTTGTGTTGATTTCTTCCTCTCTGTTCCCTATCTCATTTTTATCTTTCGTTTACAAACAATCTATAAGAGTGAGTTTGAGCGTTTATAAATCTCTTAACCTATTTGCATAGTGCTATATTTTGTCAATCTGCGATCGCTAATATTAGCAGCTTATATTGGTAGTGGGTTATTTTATTTGCCAATAGAAATTTTGCCTAAAAATTTTTCTGAACTGGAAAGTTCAGTAACTAAAATACAAAGTCAAAATTGTGCCGAATGTAATAATTTTTGTACCATTAAAGAGCTTAAAAGTTTAGCTAAATCAATCACCGTTAAAATTATTTCGGAAAATGGTTGGGGGTCAGGAATTATTTTGAAACGAGAGGGAAAAGTTTATACAGTTATTACTAATCAGCACGTTTTAGATACTGACTATAAATCTTATCTTATTCAGACTCCAGATGGTCTTTTGTATCAAGCAAATAAAATAGAAAACCAAGACTTTCAAGGAAATGATTTAGCTCTATTAGAATTTCGCAGCACTCACTCCACTTACACTGTTGCATCCCTAGAAAATTCTACTACTCTTTCTCCAGGAGATAAAACTTTTGCTGCCGGGTTTCCTGCTTTAGAAAAACTTCAAGATACAGAATTTTTATTGACTAGAGGAAGACTTTCAATTTTGTCTGACCACCCCTTAGAAAAGGGTTATCAAATTGGTTACACTAATGTCGTAAAAAAGGGTATGAGTGGGGGTCCTTTACTGAATATTTATGGGCAAGTAATTGGTATTAATGGAATGCACGCTTATCCTTTATGGGGAGATCCTTATGTATATAGTGATGGTTCCCAACCAACTGTAACTTTGCGTCAAAAAATGAGTCATTTAGCATTTGCTATTCCCATTGAAACTCTAGCTAAATTAGCTCCGAAATTTGCATCTATACCAACTATTAAACTTGACAAAACTGCTAGTAGTAAAGTTTTCAATTATTTACTTTTTGATGCTTTTAGTGAATTAATGAATTGGAAATTTTATCGAGATATTTTGCCTACTTCATCATGTAAGTCAAAAGTTTAGCAGAAGGTGAGGGTAATTTTAGTTATACCGTTAGGGAATAGGGAATAGGGAACAGCAGGCTGTTAAAGGGTTTTCCTAGGTCATGCTGCGCAAACAGGATTTATAAATTTCCTAATCTTTGCTTCGACTACTATATGAGTTGTCAGGGTTGTAGGAAAAGGTTTTAGATCAATAGTATGGATATATAGATTGATTTTGGTATGAAATTCCTATTTACTAAAATTAAATATAATACTCATATTAATAGTTTTACTAAACACCAGTATATGGAGTCAAGTAAAAATTCCTATTGCGCTATACGCAACAGAAATACTAACTTTCCTCCAGATGGAAATAAGTAAGTAAAAATTCCTATTGCGCTATACGCAACAGAAAAATTGACTTTCCTCTAGATGGAAATAAGTAAGTAAAAATTCCTATTGCGCTATACGCAACAGAAAAATTGACTTTCCTCTAGATGGGAATAAATAAGTAAAAATTCCTATTGCGCTATACGCAACAGAACTACTAACTTTCCTTCAGATGGAAATAAGTAAGTAAAAATTCCTATTGCGTTATACGCAACAGAACTACTAACTTTTCTCCAGATGGAAATAAGTAAGTAAAAATTCCTATTGCGCTATACGCAACAGAACTACT
>NZ_LGSU01001373.1 GCF_002260545.1 Hydrocoleum sp. CS-953
GTAATGTTACTTGCTGTTTTTGAGATAAATTAACGAAGTTACTTAATTCGAGAATTCCACGTTTTAATAGCTAAATCAATATACCAACCTAAATTTGTAGGAGTTTTTGTTTTATATGAATTCCACCAAGCTCTATCTTCATCACTCATAGCATCTGGTGTCATACCCATTAACAAATAGGTTAGCAAAGAAAATGTATTATACGAATTTAAAGAAGCATAATATAAATATCGACTAGGTTCATCCCATTTTGGCATTCCATTTCTATTAAATGATAGTTCTTTATCTTGCAAATTAACAGTACCTTTTGTACAAACTATCCATTCAACTTGAGAATCATCAGATAATGAATTTTTATTTGCAGCTAAAACAAATCCAAATCTTGTAACTGGTACTTTAATATTAGTTCTAACTGCTGTTGGCAACCACAGAAATAAATTAACTTCATTACCAGTATTAGTTATTTCTGCAAGTTTTTTATGAGTCTTGCCATCCCCTGTACCAAATAATATTTTTCTGTAGCTCCCACTCACCATTTCTTTGACTTTTGGTTGGCATAAAAATTTCAACCTTAGCTTTCCAAAATCTTCACGAAATTGTCTGTCTAATCTAGATACAAAGTTATCTGTAAAAGCAGGTAAGCTACCGTAGTTTAACTCAGTATTTANTTATTTCTGCAAGTTTTTTATGAGTCTTGCCATCCCCTGTACCAAATAATATTTTTCTGTAGCTCCCACTCACCATTTCTTTGACTTTTGGTTGGCATAAAAATTTCAACCTTAGCTTTCCAAAATCTTCACGAAATTGTCTGTCTAATCTAGATACAAAGTTATCTGTAAAAGCAGGTAAGCTACCGTAGTTTAACTCAGTATTTAATGCTTCTCCTGGGAAACCCAATATCTGGTTCAATATGATATTTTTGACCACAGAGTTTAAACTTTACTTCTCCTTTTTCGTTTTCAATACTAAACTCCCACAAACAAAAATCATCCTCAAATTTAGAAGCTTCTCGATCTGTATAATTATCCTCATGGAAAGTAGGAGCAATCGCTATTAATTTCACAGGTAACGAATAATCTATTTCCTCTGCAAAAGGCTTTTCTATTAGCAAAGCTTTCCTATACCTAGTAAGCTGAGAGATTAAACCCCTATCCTCTTCATTTTTTAACTCAATTATCACAGGTTGCTTTGATAATTTACTTCTACATAATAAATCGCATCTTTGTCTATTAATAGTAGACTGTCGCCTAACTAAACATAAGTCGGGAAAGAGTTTCTCAAAATTATCTTCTATATAATCTTCCAAGTTTTCTTCTGACTTAAATCTGATTTCTCCTCCTACATATAATAGCTGGCGATTCTCTTTTCTTACTTTATCATCCCACTTTTTCCCATTCTTTGTTAAATCTTCTCTTTTTAAATATCCCATCTTTCTTTTCCTCATTTTTTCACTCAACGATCGCTAGTTGCTTAACTGATTTAATAGAGCATATTAAAGTCCATCTTTGGGTATTAATAGTATACTGACATTTCATCAAAACCAAGCCTGGAAAAATCTGAAGAAAATTTTCTTCTATATAATTCTCCAAATATTCTTTCGATACTCTGGCGGAGTGCTTCATAAAATGTATTAACTATTACGGATAGAGCAATAGTGAGAAAATTTCACTATTCATCTCCTCTGTCGGAGTGCTTCAGTTAAATGTTTTGCTTTAAGATATGGCATAGATTGATTGACAAAAAATAAGTAATTTTTTTATGTGTAACTGACAGATAAAAATTAATNATAAAAGTTAATTTATTAAAATTAATTTATTAAAATTACAATATTGATAATATTTTCCTTATCAAGGAATTAAATTGCCACATCAGTAGATAACCTTACTATTAATCCCTAAAATTAAAATGCAATACCAAATTGGTGATATTTTATCAGTTCAGCTTTTTGCAAATACCCGCCATTTTTTCGTGTACATTGGTAATAAAGAAACTATTGAATGGGGGCCTTGGGATGGAACATCTTGGATGGGTGGGAAAGGGCATATTTTCAGAAAAAAACTTTTTCAAGTAGGTTCCGAGTATAAGTGGCTGGGGAATAGTGGAGAGTTGAAAGAGATAACTTTAGAAAAGCGTACTGGAGCAACTAAGGAATTAATAGAAAAACGAATTAAGCTAGTTACAANGAAAGGGCATATTTTCAGAAAAAAACTTTTTCAAGTAGGTTCCGAGTATAAGTGGCTGGGGAATAGTGGAGAGTTGAAAGAGATAACTTTAGAAAAGCGTACTGGAGCAACTAAGGAATTAATAGAAAAACGAATTAAGCTAGTTACAACTGGAATTGATTACCATTTAGGTCATCGTAACTGCGAACATTTTGCATATTTTGTTACAGCAAATATGCCACGTTCTGACCAAAGTATTTGGCATATGTTTACAGATCACGATCCATTTACTACCAAACCTATGATTAATAATTTTGAGCAACTGCGTGAGGCATTACTCAGAAGTAAACACTGTGGTCCTGTGGGTCTATCCAGAGGAGATGCGTGAGAATGCAGTTTTTGTTAGTCAATTAGACGATGGTTATTACACCTACCACCTGAGTCATCCTTTAGGAGGACAACATTTGTATGTCACTACTGTTGAAAAAGCTGAAAATTTTGAATCAAGCTACAACTCAATTGTTTTGGCATATTTTGGCGCATTCTTTGGTAGAGGTGAAATTTTCAGCATTGTTCGCCAGTTGCGAGGGTGTTAATTTTTTTAATTTAGTTATTGCTCTGCTGATTAAATTTCAAAGCGTTTACAAATAAAAGTTTTAGCCTTTTTAGGTCGAAAAAAGTCCCACCTGTTTCAGTCTAAAATACTCAAAAAGTTAGTATTTTTGACAGACCAGGGCAAAAAAATTACTCCCCTACTCCCCCATTCCCTATATTCCTTAAAAAGACTTTTTCAGCAAACCCTAGTTATAGGCATTCAAAAAAAACGACAAAGAATAAAGAGGGTTGACAACAGGAAAAAAAGGCGATACTATTCATTCATTTGGCTTACTTCGTCCCTGCACTAGACTTTTTATTCAACTAAAAAACTTAGATAGATTATAGTAGGGTATGAACACCCCACTAAACTAGCCAACGCACTAACTAAACAACTTTTCCAGAACTAACTTCCGTCTCTAAATTAAACAAAAGTTGTAAAGTCTCCATCGCATGACGCCTCGCCTCAATATCCTGTTGCGCTCTTAGCTGTACCATTGGGTCGTGCAAAATCTTATTCACAATACCCCTAGTCAAAGCCTCAATTACCTCTTGATGTTTTTCCGCAAATTCCGACCCCAACCGAGATAAAGCTTTTTCCAATTCTTGTTCGCGAATAGTCTCTATTTTTTGTCGTAAAGAATTAATAGTCGGAACTGTTTCTAAACTTTTCCACCACACATCAAAAGCTTCCACCTCTTCCTCTAATAAAACCTCAGCTTCCATAGCCATTTGCCGACGACTTTCTTGATTTTGAGCAACAACAGCCTTTAAATCATCCACATTAAAACAACGAACATTTGGCAATTCACTCACATCAGTAGCAATATTACGAGGTACAGAAATATCTACCAACATTACAGATTTTAAAGGGTCTAAAATTACCTCTAATTTAGCCTTATCTAAAATCGGTTCAGTTGCACCAGTGCTAGTAAAAACTAAATCAGAATCAGCAATAACCTGACCCATTTCCGACATAGAATAAACATTTATATTTGCATCCTTAAAACTATTTGCTAAATCCTGAGCGCGTCCCACAGAACGATTAATAATAGATATCTTATTTGCACCTTTAGCTAATAAATGTTGCACCAATAATTTTGACATTTTACCAGCACCAACAATAGCCACTTGATAATTAGATAAATCCTCCAATTTCATCTGAGCTAATTCCACAGCAGCAGAACTAATAGAAACAGCACCAGTACCAATACTTGTTTCTGTCCTTACCCTTTTTCCAGCAGTTACAGCTTGCTTAAATAAACGATTAAGAATCCGCCCAATACCCTTATATTGTTGTCCGAGTTTATGAGTTTGTTTAACCTGAGATAAAATTTGTCCTTCACCTAATACCAAACTATCCAATCCAGCAGCAACTCGCATTAAGTGCATAATAGAATCTTCATGGAGTAGCATAAATAAATGAGGGCGAAGTTGAGTTAAAGGTATTTTACTAGAGTCAGAAAGAAACTGAGTTACTTCCCTAATTCCAGGCTGCATTTCATTAGTAACTACATAAATTTCTAAACGATTACAGGTACTAAGAATTCCTACTTCTTGGGTATAAGTTCCACTACACAATTGAGTAATTGCATTTTGTATTTCTGTTTCTGGAATACTTAATTTTTCTCTAACTTCGACTGGAGCTGTTTTGTGGCTAAGTCCTATTACGGCGATATTCATATAATTTTTATTTTGTTAACTTTTTGTTCTTTTTAATTTCAATCCCGTTTTGAAGGGAGGAATCTTATACCAGTTTAAAAAAAGAATGTTACGAATAATAAGGACTATTAAAAGACAAGAGTGAAAATGTATATTTGATGAAAAAGATAAATTAAAGCCGAAAAATGGTATTAAATATCTACATTATGACTCCTCACTCCTGAGTTTTAAGAAATAGCCTAGCTATTTGTAGCAAACATTTATCAAATTGGTATTAAAGAATGAATTAGGAGAAATTTATATCGTTTTAGTGCCGATTATAACTTACTCAAAAAAATGAGGCAGGTTTTACCAATGGATAATTGATAATTGATAATTGATAATTATGGAAAGCGTTCCGCAAAACTTTCCTGACGGAATGTTCCCCAAACGCAATTCAAGTCGCTCCGCAAAACCAAAATAATTATCCATTATTCATTATCCATTATCAATTAATGAACAGATATTAGGTATTTGGTATCAGTCATCCATCAACAGTTAATATTTTTAACAGGCTTGTTTAAGACTTCCACTATATTGCTTCAATTAGTGGTGTGCTTTGGTGGAGAGAAAAATCTACCACCATAAACTTTGATAAATTTTAACTGTTAACTTTTTGATGGATACTTAAACAAGCGGTCAGCACTCAGCACTCAGCAATAAGTAATATCATTTTTTTTACTTACGAGAAAGGGATTTTTCCCCTCTTAAACCATCCGGTGCAATAGCTGCTGGATTTTTTAAGCTTGGGTTAAAAACCTGATAGCTGTTTGCGGAGCATTCCGGGACGGAAATGCTAAAAGCTGATGGCTAGTTAAAATTCTTGCACCTCAATATTTAACTTAAAACCTACCCCAAAACACTAATAATTCCTCAACCATCCGAATTGATATGAGGAATTAATTATGACCTTATGACTGCTCGGTTCGTAGGTCATTTTTTAGTTTGGATATACTCTAAATTTATCCAATACTATTTCTATTTCAATTGCAATGTTTTAGCTTCTCCAAACATATGCACGGTATCTACGAACCGAGCAGTTTTTGACTGAGAAGAAATAACCAAACTTTGGGTACGAGCACCATGAGGGAAGAAACGTACTCCCTCCATTAGAGTACCAGGAGTAATACCACAGGCTGCAAATAGGACTGTTTCTCCAGAAGCTAAATCTTCAGCATTGTAAACTTTGTCTGGATCTTCGATGCCCATCTCTTTAAGTCGAGCCATGTTATCTTCTTTGCTTTCTCCAATTAAACCAGTTTTGACAATAGCTGGGTCATAAATCAGTTGTCCTTGGAAATGGCCTCCTAAAGCACGCATGGCTGCTGCAGAAATTACTCCCTCTGGTGCAGCACCAATACCCATCAAAGCATGGATATTTGTACCTGCAAATGCACAGGAAATTGCTGCAGAAACATCACCATCACTAATTAAACGAACTCTGGCACCAGCNAATTAAACCAGTTTTGACAATAGCTGGGTCATAAATCAGTTGTCCTTGGAAATGGCCTCCTAAAGCACGCATGGCTGCTGCAGAAATTACTCCCTCTGGTGCAGCACCAATACCCATCAAAGCATGGATATTTGTACCTGCAAATGCACAGGAAATTGCTGCAGAAACATCACCATCACTAATTAAACGAACTCTGGCACCAGCTTGACGAATTTCATTTATGAGTTCTTTATGACGTGGGCGATCCATCACTACAACCACCAATTCCTCAACAGCACGTTCCATGCAGTCTGAAATAATCTTGAGGTTGTCGGTAGCTGACTTATTAATATCTACATGATTTTTAGCTACTGCTGGTGCTGCTAATTTTTTCATATAGACATCTGGTGCTGCTAATAGACCACCTTTCTCAGAAATAGCTAATACTGCCATAGAACCATTTTGACCATAGGCAACTAGGTTTGTTCCTTCGCAAGGGTCAACTGCTATGTCAATCTCAAGTAGCTGGTCTATATCACAGACATCTTTAGCATTGGGCTGAGTACAAATTCCTACTTCTTCCCCAATGTAGAGCATAGGAGCTTCATCTCGCTCCCCTTCTCCAATAACGATACGACCTCTCATGTGAATTTCGTTCATGCGTTTCCGCATAGCTTCTACAGCTACTTCGTCTGCAGTATTTTTCTCACCTTTTCCCATCCAACGAGCAGAGGCGATCGCTGCTTGTTCTACTACTTCGATAATTTCTAAACCAATTACGTTATCCATGAATTTTTATTCTCCCAACTGCTGAGGAAAACTTTTTTATTTTGCTCTCCCAGTGTTAAAGTCTATCAGAGGCGGGGATCAACTTAGGACTTTGTGGGGGGAGAGTTGATGTAAAGTTTTATTGAGGGAGTCATGAGCCAGGAGTCACGAGTCAGTCGTACGGGGGAATGGCCATTCCCCCGTACAGGAGTCAGGATTGTGAAGATGATGGTTGATAGCCTCAAGAATAATTTAGGAAAATTTATTAGTTTGGGTCGAGTTTTGCTTACCTAGTTAATTTTGATCAAATGATCAGCAATAATAGAAAATCTTTATTAGAAAATTTTAGTCAATATGGAATGGAAGAAACGTGAGTAGCAATGTTATTGTCATTACTGATTCTGAGTTTGAAGCTGAAGTCCTTAAGTCAGAAAAGCCTGTATTAGCTTATTTTTGGGCTAGTTGGTGTGGTCCATGTAAATTAGTTGCTCCTTCAGTGGAAAAGGTGGCCACTGAGTATAGCGATCGCCTAAAAGTAGTAAAGATGGAGGTCGATCCTAACCCTGAAACTGTTAAGTTATATAAGGTGGAAGGACTTCCTTTACTTAAACTGTTTCGGAATGAAGAAATATTACTCTCCCATGAAGGGAGCATTACACAGAAAAAGTTAGTTGAGATGTTGGAACCTCATTTAGATAATTAATAATTAATAATTAATAATTAATAATTGATACTCCCTTCCCGCTAGAAGATTACCTAGCTAAATTTGGCTATAAGCTATATCTTGCAATAATCTAATGATTATAATCTTGCGCTGGGAAGGGATTTATTAATGGATAATGGATAATTGATAATGGATAATTACCTCTCCCTAAAAGGAAAAAATTTATTTTTTTCGCCTTTCAAGACTATCCCTTATCAGGAACTTCTGAAAACCTTGTGGGAAGTCTGGGGAGTAAGAATCTTGTCTGTAGTTCTCAAAAAAAATGTATTTTTCAATACACTTTTCTCTAGAAAAAGGCGATCCTAGACTTATACATGACTTTTCCATTTTGTCAAACCTTATCTTAAGAAAGATGTGGGTAATGGATAGCTTTCAAGGGGAGACTTTAAACCTGAATTATTTAATTATTAATTATTAATTATTAATTATTCGGTAATTTAGAGATAGTTTTTATTATTAATTATCAATTATCAATTATCCATTATTTATATGCAGTTATCAAAACGTTTAGAACCTCTAAGTTTTAATGTCTTTGCTGATATGGATATGGCTAAGGCAAGGGCAAAGGCGGCAGGAAAAGATTTAATAGATTTGTCTCTAGGTTCTTCTGACTTACCAGCGCCTCCCCATGCTTTAGAAGCGATCGCTCAATCTCTACAAGATTCTTATACTCATGGTTATTCGTTATTTTCTAGCACTGAAGCTTTTAGGCAGGCAGCAGCTCAGTGGTATAATAGGAAATTTGGCATTTCTGTAGATCCGGAAACTGAAGTTTTAGCTTTAATTGGTTCCCAGGAGGGTACGGCTCATTTACCTTTGGCTGTAATGAATCCTGGGGATTTTGCTTTGTTGCAAGACCCCGGTTATCCTTCTCATAGTGGTGGGGTGTATTTGGCGGGAGGTCAAGTTTACCCAATGCCTTTGTTGGCAGAAAATAAGTTTTTGCCTGTTTTGGCAGATATTCCTGAATCTGTTTTGGCTCAGGCAAAAATGATGGTTTTGAGTTATCCTCATAATCCCACAACGGCGATCGCTCCTTTATCTTTTCTGGAAGAGGCTGTGGCTTTTTGCCAAAAACATAATTTGGTCTTGGTTCACGATGCTCCTTATCTGGATTTTGTTTTTGATTCATCTTCTGAAGCTCCCGGAAAACAGTCTCTTGCTCCTTCCATTTTTCAAGCTGACCCGGAAAAAACTGTGTCTATAGAATTTTTTACTATGTCTAAGTCCTATAGTATGGGAGGTTTCCGAGTTGGTTATGCCATTGGTAATCCTCAGTTGATTCAGGCTTTGCGACAAGTTAAAGCCTGTATTGACTTTAATCAGTATCGGGGCATTCTCAATGGAGCGATCGCTGCNATTTTTTACTATGTCTAAGTCCTATAGTATGGGAGGTTTCCGAGTTGGTTATGCCATTGGTAATCCTCAGTTGATTCAGGCTTTGCGACAAGTTAAAGCCTGTATTGACTTTAATCAGTATCGGGGCATTCTCAATGGAGCGATCGCTGCTTTAACTGGTCCGCAAGAGGTGGTTAGAGAAACTGTGGACATTTTTCGGCAACGGCGGGACATTTTTGTTGGAGCATTGGATAAAATTGGTTGGCCTGTGCCAATGCCATCAGCAACTATGTATGTTTGGGCAAAGTTGCCGGAATTGTGGGCAAATGATTCTGTGGGGTTCTGTGTTGGCCTAGTGGAAAGTACGGGGGTAGCGGTTGCCCCAGGGGCTGGTTTTGGTCAGGCGGGAGAGGGATATGTGAGGTTTGCTTTAGTTCATAGACCGGAAGTTTTGTCAAGGGCTGTGGAGAAAATTTCGGTATTTTTACAGAGATAGTTGTATTGTAGGGGCAGGTTTATTTCAGTTATCAGTTATCAGTTATCAGTTATCAGTTATCAGTTATCAGTGAATTTTGGGAATAAATAATTGTGCAATTGACGGATTGAAATAATTGTAGGGGCAGGNAGTTATCAGTTATCAGTTATCAGTTATCAGTTATCAGTTATCAGTGAATTTTGGGAATAAATAATTGTGCAATTGACGGATTGAAATAATTGTAGGGGCAGGTTTTGTCATTGATTGTGATGGTAATAATTGAATTAACTAAACCTGCCCCAAATCAATTGATGGTGATGGTAATTAGGGGGTGGGTTTATTTGAATTTATTGTTGGGTATTTGATTCAATGGATGAACCTACCCCTACGGATTAATTTTTGTCATAAATAATTGTGTGATTTATGGATTTTGGGGGATGGGTTTATTTGATTNATTCAATGGATGAACCTACCCCTACGGATTAATTTTTGTCATAAATAATTGTGTGATTTATGGATTTTGGGGGATGGGTTTATTTGATTTATTGTTGGATATTTTATTCAATGGATGAACCTACCCCTACGGATTAATTTTTGTCATAAATAATTTTAGGGGCAGGTTCTATCATTAATTTTGATAGTGATAATTGAATTAAATAAACCTGCCCCAAATTTACCTCCGTGTAATTACATAAGTGATTTCAACTATGTTTTAGAGGGGGTAAAACTTCACTAAAACTTCATATAAAACTATAGACATTTGATTTTAAATCTGCTTATAATAGGTTTAAGCGAAAAGGAAAAAAGCTTAAATCGACTGGCAAACAATATAAATCCTAACTACAGGTACATTGTTACGCAAAAGACCAAATCAAAATCATAATTATCGGTGATTTGAAACACACATAATATCTTGTTACTTATGTTTTGATGATTTTAATAGATAGATTAATTTCCATTTAACCAGTTGTTTATAAGTTTTTTAGCCTAGCTAATTTTGACAAGACACAAATCAAACATTAAGGAGANCATAATTATCGGTGATTTGAAACACACATAATATCTTGTTACTTATGTTTTGATGATTTTAATAGATAGATTAATTTCCATTTAACCAGTTGTTTATAAGTTTTTTAGCCTAGCTAATTTTGACAAGACACAAATCAAACATTAAGGAGAGTAAAGATTATGGCGGGTTTAGTAAAGAAATTTTTAGCAAGTGCTTCTGTTGTTGCTGGTATGAGTGCAGTTTTCGGCACTCCGGCAATGGCGGCTAGCATCACAAGCGCTACAGTAACAGGACCTAATGTAGTTTATTCAGATGATGGTACAGGTGACTTAGACCCTAATTTACCTGGTGTCGATCTAACTTATATTCTTCAAAATGCAAATTACGGCAACGTAGAATTATCTGGTCAGTTAGGCGATCCTAATGCAGTTGATATGATGACTGCTACAGAATTAGAAATTTTGTTTAATGATGGCTCAGACGTTACATTCCGTAGCATGACTTGGGGTGACTGGTTTGGTGCTGCCACAAAAGATGGCTATGGCTATACTTCCTTTTTCCATCAATGGTATAACGAAGGAATTTCAACCGTAGGTAGTGGTTTAGAGGCTTTTGGAACTTCTCAGCAAATGTATAATATGGGTTGGGAATTTTTTACAGGTAGTAATTTACTAAATGGAGGAACCCCACAAGTTATGAGAATCAGTGACCCTAACGTTGCTACAGTACAAAAGANCAACCGTAGGTAGTGGTTTAGAGGCTTTTGGAACTTCTCAGCAAATGTATAATATGGGTTGGGAATTTTTTACAGGTAGTAATTTACTAAATGGAGGAACCCCACAAGTTATGAGAATCAGTGACCCTAACGTTGCTACAGTACAAAAGAGAGGTAATGATGATATCTTCTTCCAACTTGCAGGTCATAAAGACCATAGTTCAGGTTTTGCATTCAGTGAAGTTGTAGCAATTGAGCGTGACGGTATGTTACTAGGATATGCCTACGAGTTTGGCGGACCAGACGAATTAGCTACAGTATACGATGATGATAAAGAAGGTTCCCACCAAGGTCTCTACGATTTCACTATTACATCAGGAGGTGATATTTTAGCTGAAGATGTACCTGAGCCTTCTACTGTATTAGGTCTAGTGGCGATAGGTGGTTTAGTTGCTGCGACTAAGCGTAAGTCTGCAAAGT
>NZ_LGSU01001374.1 GCF_002260545.1 Hydrocoleum sp. CS-953
TTTGTGAAAAAAACTGTAGGGGTTTGGTCTCCAAATACCACGTTAAATTTGGTTGGTAAACCAAGGGTTGAGAAACCAAACGAAGAAAAAAAAACAAGCCGAAAAGGCTATCCAATTTCTTTTAGGTTGTTATATCTATCGTTTATCCCTGTTTATAATGTTTACTCTTTCTTGCTTCGTTCTTCTTCCTTTATGCCAAAAATATAGCTGCTCTAATTAATTTTAGGGTAGTCCTTTGATGATTGTGATTTATTGTGGAGGTAGGCAACTTTTTAGAGGAATAGTATTTCCTAGCCTACTTAAATTTTTTTCAGAATATCACTACTTGTACATCACTACCCATTTTAGACAGTTATATTTATCGTTTATTCCTTTTTATAATGTTTACTCTTCCTTACTTCTTACTTCTTACCGAATAATTAAGGTTTAAAGCCTTCTATAGCAATTCCCAAGAGGCGTGAGGTACAAAATTCTACGCTTTAGGCAACAGGCAACAGGCAATAGGCAACAGGCAACAGGGAATAAAGAAGAAAGATAAAACTATACCTTACTAACCTGAGAAACGCTATATTTCAAGAGAAACAATGAATTTATTTTCCTTTTATTCAATCCAATCCGTTTTAGGGAGAGGTAATTATCAATTATCCATTATCAATTATCAATTANAGAAACAATGAATTTATTTTCCTTTTATTCAATCCAATCCGTTTTAGGGAGAGGTAATTATCAATTATCCATTATCAATTATCAATTATCAATTATCAATTATCAATTATCAATTATTTAATTCTTCTTTCTTCCTTCTTTCTTCTACCAACAGTAAACTTAAAGAAAATGTCTAACTTAATCCTATTTTGGCATCGACGCGATCTACGCATTTCAGATAATATCGGACTGACACAAGCATCTCAAGAAAGTCAAACAGTAGTAGGTATATTTTGTCTTGATGAAAATATTCTCAAACGAGACGATATTGCTCCTGGAAGAGTTACCTATATGATTGGTTGTTTACAACATTTAGAAAAACGCTATAAACAAATAGGAAGTCAACTATTAATAATCTCTGGAAAACCTACAGAAACTATTCCAAAATTAGTAACTTTTTTGGAGGCAAAAGCTGTATATTGGAACCTAGATGTTGAACCTTATAGTAAGGAACGCGATCGCCAAGTTAGAGAAAATTTAGAAGCAGCAAATATTCAAGTAAAAACTTTTTGGGATCAACTCCTTCATTACCCAGAAGAAATATTTACTGGAACTAAAAAACCTTATACTGTCTATACTCCTTTCTGGAAAAATTGGAAGAGCAAAAAAAAATTAGCTCCAGTTAATATTTCCTTACTCAAAGGTTTAACTGAAGAGCAACTTCAAGACACAAAAAAAATAGGAGTAATTGACTTACCTATTGCTAAAGAATTAGGATTTAATTGGGAAAATAAACTCATTCTTGAACCTGGAGAAACAGCAGCATTAGAAAAATTAGAAACATTTTCTAATGGAGCAATATATTCATATCAAGAACAGCGAGACTTCCCTAGTATTGATGGAACATCTCAACTAAGTGCTGCTCTAAAATTTGGCACTATTGGTATTCGTACAGTTTGGACAAAAACTCAAGAATTAATCAAAAATTGCCGTAGTGAAGAAGCATTTGCAAATATAGAAACCTGGCAAAAAGAAATAGCATGGCGCGAATTTTATCAATATGTTATGTACCATTATCCCCAATTAGAAACAGGTCCTTACCGAGAACATTGGAAAAATTTTCCTTGGGAGAATAATAAAGCATATTTTCAAGCTTGGTGCGAAGGAAAAACAGGTTATCCTATTATTGATGCTGCTATGCGTCAGTTAAATGAAACAGGTTGGATGCACAACCGTTGTCGGATGATAGTTGCCAGTTTTCTGACCAAAGATTTAATTATTAACTGGCAATGGGGCGAAAAATATTTTATGCAGAATTTGATAGATGGCGACCTTTCTGCTAATAATGGAGGTTGGCAATGGAGTGCTTCGAGTGGAATGGACCCAAAACCTTTGAGAATATTTAACCCTACATCTCAAACGCAGAAATATGACCCAGAAGCAGAATATATTCGGGAGTGGGTTTCAGAATTACGGAATGTAGATACAGAATATTTAGTTACTGGTAAAATTCCTGTGGATGAGCGGGAAGTTGTAGGTTATCCTGCGCCTATTGTTGACCATAAAAAAAGACAACGATTATTTAAGTCTCTTTACCAGGAACAGAAAAATTGATTGGGTAGTCATATCTTCTAAGTGAGAATATCTGCCAGAAAAATTTTTACTTGTGGATAAGAGTAAAATATTGGTGAGAAAAATTTTGAAGAATATTTTCCTTCTGGTCTATCATTTCCTAAATTATCAAAAATAGAAAAATTGATTGGGCAGTTATATCCTTTTATTGACATACTCTCCGGCCTAAAGGCGCGGAGATTCTCCTGAAACCAGGATTCTTGGTTCAACGAGTCCACTTAAATTAAAGACCTTGCGGCACCTAACTCAGAGGTGGTTCTCTCCCCAAGCGTTTGCTCTATTCCAAGAGCCTGTTTCCCTATGCCCTACGGTACAGTTCAAACCTTAAAAAAACTTTGGTTCTCTGATATTTGTTGCTTAGAGCAATTGCTAAGTACAAGCATTCGGTGTACAAAACTCCATAACTCTAGTTTTCAAGGTGCAAACGCTACAAGGCTCGGTAGCTATAGGTTTTTATAGCGGTTGAATACCTTTCCGCTTTTTTAAGTATAACATAAAGTCCCCCTAAAAGGGGAGGCTTTAAACCCAATTTTTCGGTAAGAATATCTGCCAGAAAAATTTTTATTTGTAGGTAAGAGGTAAATATTGGTGGGAAAAATTTTGAAGCGTATTTTCCTCTTGTCTATCATTTCCTCAATTATCAAGAATCGGAAAATTAGTTGAGCAGTTATATCTTCTCAGTGACTAGAATATCTGCCAGAAAAATTTTTACTTGTGGATGAGAGTCAAATATTGGCATGAAAATTTAGAAGGGTATTTTCCTTCTGGTCTATTATTTCCTCAATTATCAAGAATAGGAAAATTAGTTGAGCAGACATATTTTCTTAGTACGAATATCTGCCAGAAAAATTTTCACCTTTAGGTAACAGTCAAATATTGTTTGAGGCAATTTTTACTGCTTCTTTTTTTATTATTTCCCAAAACAAAAAAAATAGTTCACCGCAACGCCGTCTTACCTCAGCTTTTGACCTGGATAATACCAGGTGGGTATCTCGGCCCAAGTTTAAAGTTTCTGGGTACAAGCCCAGTTTACTGCCACTCGAACATCTAGATTCCCAATGTTTTTTGATTTGTAGGTCAAAAAAACATTATTGGCAGTCACCAACGTCGTAGTAGAACCTAAGGATTATTATACCTATTATTTTCTGAATGTCACCCCCTTGAGGGTAAGTCAAAAGTCAAAATTAAAAAGTCAAAATTTATGAATTATCTGAAACAAGTTTAAAGAGCTATTCATTATCAATTAATGAAGAATGGGTAATGGATAATTAGTCGATCCAGTAGTGTCGTCTCAAGCCTTAAATGTTACTTTAGAAAAATGGCAAGATGCTGATTTTTCAAAGCTTTTACTTAAAAATCTAATACACTATTTTAAGCTTGACACGGCACTAAAAATTTGGCTTTTACAAGTTTGGCTTCAACTATACCAAATATTCTCTATTTGATTAGCGATCGCCTCACCCTCTCGACGCATAGTTTCAAAATTTTCTCCATCTAGCAAAACCGTCACATGACCTAACTTTCGACCAGGGCGAGATTCTGTTTTGCCATACCACCAAACTGAACTATTAGGAATAGTTTCTAACTTTTGCCGTTTTGTCAAGTAGTAATTTTCCCCAAATTCATAACCCAATAAATTTACCATCACTGCTCCCCTAGTTTTGAGAGCGGTACTACCCAAAGGTAAACCACAAACTGCCCGTAAATGTTGTTCAAATTGGGAAGTCTCAGAAGCATCCAAAGTGTAGTGACCAGAATTATGAGTTCTAGGGGCAATTTCATTAATTAAAACTTTCTTATCTTTAGTAATAAACATTTCAATCCCAAATACTCCTACTACTTCTAAACTATTGAGAAGAGTCTGAGCGATCGCTTCAATTTCTTTTACTAATTCCAAATTTTCATCAAGCACAAAAACTCGCCGACAAACCTGATTTTCTTGTTGAGTTTCTACCAGGGGATAAACCTTAACTTCGCCAGTTACTCCACGAGCAGCAATAACAGCAACTTCTCGCTCAAAAGGAATAAATTCTTGTATTAGAAATTCCGAATTTCCCTGAGATTTTAAACTCTCAATATCCTTAACAATAAAAGTTCCTTGACCATCATAACCATGACGACGAGCTTTTAATACCAGAGGGAAAGATAAAGACTCAATTTCTTTTCCCCACTCCCAAAAGTTAGGAACAGGTAAACCTAAATTTTGCAAATAACACAACTGTTCATATTTATCTAATAACGGCTTCAATACAGATAAACTCGGACGAAAAATTACATTATTTTTAACCAGAGATGACAACTCATATATATTAATAAATTCATTCTCAAAAGTAATCACATCGCAACTATTTGCTAACTTTGTAGTTGCCTTACCATCATCAATTTCTGCCAAAATAATATCTTTTGCTATAGATACTGCCGGGTCATCTTTATGGGGAGTTTGAATAATTAAATCTACTCCTAGTTTTTTAGCTGCATCCGCCATCATCCATGCTAATTGACCACCACCAATAACGCCTACTTTTTGAATTTTTCTGGGTTGGTTTTTACTAATTTCAGTGTTTTTCATTTTTCTCATCAATTCAATTACAACTTTTGTATTTTATCAACAAAAAAATCTCTTTTGTAAGTATTCACCTGTAAGTTATCATCCATTAACTGATACCTATATAAAGTGGGTGGAACTCATATTTGCCAAAATACTTTTTTCCTCCATACCTATTTCCTCCATACCTATTCCCTGTTCCCTGTTCCATAAAAGCGGTAAATTTTCGGCTTTCTTCAAAATTTATATGCACCCTATAAAGTATGAATAATGATAATTTAAAAAATATTCAAAAGGGTGTAAGTAATATCAAATTCTACTACTAAATATAGTGGTGAAGCGTCAGCTAAATCAACTTTTTTTCTGCTACTTTTAATTGATTTTGAATGTAATAAAAATTATATTGTTCTGCACTCTTTCTAATTCTGGATAGTAAGGATTTCCTTGTCGGAATGCTCNACCATAGGAAGCAATCTCAAGCCACCCCTGAGATTGCTTTCCTTATGGAATGCTGCGCAAACCTTCCACCCCGTTCCAGTCGTAATGACAAAAACAATCCGAAAATTCTACTACTAAATATAGTGGTGAAGCGTCAGCTAAATCAACTTTTTTTCTGCTACTTTTAATTGATTTTGAATGTAATAAAAATTATATTGTTCTGCACTCTTTCTAATTCTGGATAGTAAGGATTTCCTTGTCGGAATGCTCCGTATTCATATCGCGCAGCCTCTGACTCCAGAACATGAAAAATCCAGTTCTCTCCAAGAGACTGACTAACAGCTAAATGATTATTCTAGATAATTCAAGTCAAGGTTCTCGAAACCAAGTTTTTGATTTTTAGCCCCATTTCAAAAATTTAGATCCTGATAAATAAACCAATTATTTCTCTAGGCAATTCATGTTCTTTCAGAAACATCGTAATTTTTAAGCATTCAACCGTCAGCTATAGCAATCCTAAATAGTTCTTAATAACTTTTATACCAATTTCATAAAATATTGCTACAGTTATGACACAGGGAACAGGTATGGAGGGAACAGGGAACAGGGGGAAGAAAAACATAAATATTAAAGAAGAAAAAAGGTTTGATTTCCAGAATTTATGGGATTTATATTTTTTTCTTGTAGGAATAAATCAAAAATTCTGATGTAACTGCCTTTTTTGAAAATAGTATTAAACCTTAGAGTGAAAAAGAACAGACTTTTTGCACCAAGTAGTTCAATAATTGATAATTGATAATGGATAATTGATAATTACCTCTCCCTAAAAGGAAAAGGAAGAGAATTGAATAAAAGGAAAATAAATTCATTGTTTCTCCTTTAAAGAAGAGGCTTTAAATCTTAATTATTCGGTAAGAGACACTCATGGAAGATATTTTCACAGCAATTAGCCATGAAACAATATTCATAGAGTAAAGAATGCAAAGGGATCTAATTTCTACTGTTTCACGCAAGTTAAAAGTCAAAAATCATGGATTAAGATTTTGTAGACTCAAAACTTTGACACGCTCAGTAATTTCAGGAAATTATTTCACATCTAAATTGACACAAGGATAGTGAATTGGTATTAGATACAAGGTTTATCAAGTCCGGGTGAGAAAAAGCTTATTTTTTTAGATGCTAATTATACCATTGATCGTGCATTAATACTTTAGTTTTTTTCCTGATGGATAATTTGACTTTTATATTACCTACTTATTTCCCAGAGTTACAGAAGAAGGTATTGATGGGACTTATTAATTGAATTATCTGCTTATTTACTCCCAGCAGAATTTATACTAAAATTCTTCTGGCAAGAATTTTATGATGACAAATTTTTGTCCATAATTGGTTAAGAAAAAACTCTTAACTGTCCACCCTTATGCAGTAAGAAAATAATGCCCCCACAACTTGTGAAAGTTCTCAATGACAGCTATCAAGCTGTTAAAAATGATGGAGAAGATGTAATTGCTGGACTAACTAAAAATCCTAAGACTTTACCCCCAAAATATTTTTATGATGATTATGGTTCTGAATTATTTGAACAAATCTGTGAGTTACCCGAATATTACCCTACTCGTACAGAAACTTCTATCTTAGAAAAATATGCTGATGAAATTGCTCAAATAACTGGTAGTAGCGAATTAGTAGAATTAGGTAGTGGCAGTTCTACTAAAACCCGTTTATTGTTAGATGCTTATCAAAAAATAGGTAATTCGTTTACATACATACCGACTGATGTGAGTGGAGGAATACTTAAAAATAGCGTATTAGAGCTACAAGAAGAATATCCAGATTTCTTTATTCAGGGATTACTAGGAACTTACCAACAAACTTTAGCCTATCTAGAGTCAACTCCTACACCNTGGCAGTTCTACTAAAACCCGTTTATTGTTAGATGCTTATCAAAAAATAGGTAATTCGTTTACATACATACCGACTGATGTGAGTGGAGGAATACTTAAAAATAGCGTATTAGAGCTACAAGAAGAATATCCAGATTTCTTTATTCAGGGATTACTAGGAACTTACCAACAAACTTTAGCCTATCTAGAGTCAACTCCTACACCAACACGAACAATTTGTTTTTTAGGAAGTTCTGCTGGCAATTTTTCTCCACAAGAATTTGATAATTTATTGACTCAAATCACTAGAAGTTTACAGCCAGGAAATTATTTTTTACTAGGCATTGACTTAGATAAATCTAAAGAAATTTTAGAACCTGCTTATAATGACAATCAAGGGGTTACTGCTGCTTTTAATTTGAATATGTTATCTCATTTGAATTGGCGTTTTCAAGGAAATTTTGACATTAATTTATTCAGTCATCAAGCAATTTATAATCAAGCTGAAACTCAAATTGAAATGTATCTATATTGCCAAGAGAATGTTACATTTGCTTTGGAAACTCTTGATTTAAAAGTTAATTTTCAGGCAGGGGAAAGTATTCTAACTGAAATTTCTCGCAAGTTTGATTTGGAAATTTTACAAACACAACTTGAGGCTAAAGGGTTGAAAGTTAAGAAAGTTTGGACAGACCCTAAAAAGTGGTTTGGATTAATTCTTTGCCAAGCTTAACTTGAAGGAAGAAGGAAGAAGGAAGAAGGAAAAAGGAAGAAGGAAGAAGGAAAAAGGAAGAAGGAAGAAGGAAGAAGGAAGAAGGAAAAAGGAAGAAGGAAGAAGGAAGAAGGAAGAAGGAAAAAGGAAGAATAAAAAAATATGTTCATTAATGAATAATGGATAATTNAGAAGGAAAAAGGAAGAAGGAAGAAGGAAGAAGGAAGAAGGAAAAAGGAAGAATAAAAAAATATGTTCATTAATGAATAATGGATAATTACCTCTGGTTAAAACCGTTCTTGATTGGGTATAAGGAAATATTATTTTTTTCCCCTATCCAAGGTGAGGCTAATAAAGCTGAATTATTTAATTAATAATTATTAATTATTCGGTAAACATTTCCTGTGAAATCCTGCCCAAACAGGGGTTATATCTCAGTAATTAGCTGCGTACAAAATGAAGTTATAATAGAGTTTTGAAAGATAAAATTCATTATTAAGTATGCCAAAAAGTACATCAGCTATCCATAGCAAATATGTTTTATGAATTCACAAAAATTTGCTCAATAATTGCACAGTATGTCTTTGGGCTTCTTGAATTTTGCCTATTATTTGACCAATATAAGGTAAGCAAGAAAAATCAAAGAGGCATGAGTATAAGTCATATCAGTATGAAAACTATTCCTGACAAAATATAGAGTTTCTAGCTATGCTTTTACCTAGACTTAATAATTATCCCTAAATCTCTCAATCTTAAACCTTTGGGAAAAGTCACCGATTAAATTTTGAATTTGTTTCTAACAATATGAACCCAATTAAATCTACTACCCCACCAAAACTTGATAGTTACCAAACTGACTGCAACATCCGCCAAGAAATTATCGAATATTTTAAAAATGCTTGGCAACTTGAAGATATTTTAATGAATAGTTTAGTGGGAGAAAAAACATTTTATTTGAATCCCGATCCTTTGAGAAATCCTCTAATTTTTTATCTCGGACATTCAGCAGTTTTCTACATCAATAAATTAATTCGTGTCGAATTATTAGAAAAACATATTGACTCTAACTACGAAATATTATTTGAATTGGGAGTAGATCCAGAAAAACCAGAAGAATTAGACCAAGCGATCGCTAATATTAACTGGCCGAAACTGGAAGATGTTTGGCAGTATCGAGAAAAAGTCTATCAAATTATTTTAGACCTAATTAAGAAAACTCCTCTAAATCTTCCCATCCATCAAAACCATCCTCTTTGGGCGTTAATGATGGGTATTGAACATCAACGAATTCATATCGAAACATCTTCAATGTTGTTTCGGCAACTACCTGTAGAAAAACTAAAACATCCTAGTAATTGGGAATATGCTCCTACTAATAACCAGATAGTTAATAATGAAATGGTAGAAGTTTCTGGAGGAATTATCAAACTAGGAAAACCAGAAGATTATCCTACTTTTGGTTGGGATATAGAATATGGCGATCGCCAAGTTGAAGTTGCACCTTTTGTTGCTAGTAAATATTTAATTACTAATGCAGAATTTCTAGAATTTGTCAAGGCTGGTGGTTACGAAAATCAAGATTATTGGACTCCAGAAAGTTGGCTTTGGAAAACTGAAAATAATATCAAACATCCAAAATTTTGGATACCTAAAAATGGTACATCTATATATAGATATCGAGCCATGTTTGATGAAATGGATTTACCTTTAGATTGGCCTGTGGAAGTCAATCATTATGAAGCAATGGCTTATTGTCGTTGTCAAGGTGAAAATACTCGGTTAATGACTGAAGCTGAATATAATTTAGCAACTTATGCTAATGGCAAAGAAGCAGAAGCGGATAATTATAATCTGAATTTTAAATTTGGTTCTCCTTCTCCGGTTGGTTTATTAGAAACTGCCAAAAATGAATCAGGATTATATGATTTGCGGGGTAATGTTTGGGAATGGTTAAGTGATAAATTCAATCCTCTTTCAGGATTTAAAACTCATCAACTATATGAAGATTATTCAGCTCCATTTTTTGATAATAGACATAATATGATGTTAGGAGGATGTTGGATAACTAATGGTACAGAAGCATTAAAATATTATCGTAATTGGTTTCGTCCGAACTTTTATCAACACGCTGGTTTTAGAATAGTTCAGGGATAATTATAGATTGACAAAAGTTATGACTCAGAAAAAGTTTTACCTATTAACTGACCCAAGTATTATTTGTTCCTATCTGGTATCTAAATAGATTGAAGCTTTTGAAAAAATGCCAGAATTTCAAGGAATATTAGTTAAAGAAGAGGTTCAATCAAACAAAGTAATTACAGAGAGAAAAAAAATTCATCAAAAATACTTTGGTCAAAAACATTTGACTGATGAAGTGTATAAATTATTAATTGATTTGTATCCCATTTTAGAGCGAACTGAAAGAGCAATGATCGAGCGATATGGAGTATCTCAGTATTCTATTAGCGAGCATTCTCAAACCATTTTTCTTGGGAATAATTTGAATGGAAAAAAGGAACGTTACTTGAAGTTGCTCCTGCAGTAGTTTTGCCTCCTGAACAACTACAAATTATAAATAAGACAAAAGTCTTAGATTATTATTTTGTACAGCCATTAGAATATGCTACAACTAAGAAAATAAAAGGATATTTGGTTTTAGGTTTAGCTTCTCTTTGTAATCATGCAGAAGACCCTAATTATTATGTTGAATGGATTGAAGATGAAGTAGGTGCATGGTCACATTTGATTGCCAAAAAAGATATTAAAAATGGTGAGGAAGTAACCCTTTTCTACACCAATATTAATGAATATCCTGATGTTGAAGCCTTTGTTTAAGTGTAAGCATTCAGCTAATTTAAAAATTCACCAAAAGCAATAGCTGATGGCTGAATACTTACACTTTATTGTTCAATTTAGATAAAAAGCTGGCAATACTACTTCAAAATTTTTCTTACCATTAATCAATTAATCAATTCTATCTAAATAAGTAGAAGAATTGCTAGATCAATTAAAATGAAATACTCTCAAATTCTATCCACAGAAGAATTTCAAAGAGCGGGATACTTTCTGCAAGAAAATTTTCTTTCTCAGCCAGAATGCGATTCCTTGTTACAGCTAATTTCCGATTATCGCCAGACAAATTCTGTTTCTAAAATTCATCGGAATATTAAACCCATACCCTTAAATCGTTCTGTCATAGATGGAAAAATAATTCAGTCTGAGATTCCAGAAGTTCAAAAACTATACGAAACTGTGAATCAAGTTATTAACAACCTAACCAATAAACAACTTTTTCCTTTACAAGATATTCAAGTAGGTTGCAATATTAACATTACTGAAAAAGGAGGTACATATCAGTGGCATTATGACCGAAATGCTATTACCGCTCTTTTATATTTGAACAAAGTTGATGGAGGAGAAATTGAATTTTATCCCAATTATAGAATTACCTTACCCAGTGCTAAATTTTCTAGATTTCAGAGTGTGATAGATCGGGTACAACAATTGAGTTTTTTTCGTCACACCTTTGGCAAACAAATTATTAT
>NZ_LGSU01001375.1 GCF_002260545.1 Hydrocoleum sp. CS-953
AATATTAAGTAGTCGTGCTTTTAGTTAAGAATTTTCTAGTTAAGATAGGGAACAGAGAGTTAATAGAATGTGTAATTAATTTTGCTTATGAACTTACTATAGCAATTCCCAAAAAGCGTGAGGTACAAAATTCCCTAGTTTTAGGGAACACTTAACTGGTATGGAGGGAGTAGGGAATAGTAATTCTGGTTCCGTAGGAATAGATAAAGAAGAAAAACGACTGTACCTCATTACCTTGGGAAACGCTATACTATGTAGGGAAGTTCCATACAACTATACAACTTCCCTACCTACTCCCTATTTCCTTTTACCGAAATAATTAATAATTAAACAATTAAATAATTAGATCATTCAGGTTTAAAGCCTCCCCTTGAATAGGGAAAAAAAGTGCTAGTGCCACTACGCGGAAGTCAAAATTCAAAATTCAAAAGTATTGTAAGGTAAGGCTTTTAGGATTTTGTAACTGGTCACTTATTTCCGCCATTCTGCACTAGGATATTTCCAGACCTTCAATTCCGTAACGGTTTTAACAAGAGGTAATTATCCATTATCAATTATCCATTATCCATTAATCAAAGACCTAAATCAGACTTAGCAACTTCAGCCATAGCCAATAATTTTTCATCCCACTTTTTCCCTGTATTTTGTTGTAAATATTCTGCTAAAGAACCCCATCCATTTAACTGTAAATACAAATGAGTAGCAATTTGATGTTTACAAATACTATGACGATAAACCATATCAGGACAACTACAGCCAATATTATTTACCTCAGCTACAGTTCCTTTAATTGGATTTCTAACCACAGAACTAACAGCAGTCAACTCAACTTCTAGTTTTTCTAAAGCAGCTCTATTATATCTTTCGAGAAAAGCGTGTATTTCCGAATAAATAATAAAATACTTGCCATTTTCTGCATTTATGTTAATCCCAGAAGTCTGAAAATTATAACTGATAATTTTGCTAAAATTGCGCTGTTTAATTTGCAAAAAACAGAGCAAATAATTCAGAAACTTTGCTTTAGATAAAAAAGTGCTGCACCGTCCTTTTGAAGTTCTATAAACTATTTGAGGAGTTTCAGAAATCCCAACAGGTTTAATACTTTCAATCTTAATTTCTAAAGGTACTAATGCCTGAATTTCTGAATCTATTTCGCGAGAAAAATGAGTGGATTTAATACCAATGCAATTAACCATGATATAATCCTCTTATGATTTAACTTTTTTTTCCAGGCGCTCTATGAAAAAGCCAATCAGATGAGCGCCTTTTATATTACAATCATACTTCAATAAACAGGAATCGACAACCATTGAAAGTTACTTCCTGTAAAAGACTAAAGTCTTTACTACAAACCGAAANGCGAGAAAAATGAGTGGATTTAATACCAATGCAATTAACCATGATATAATCCTCTTATGATTTAACTTTTTTTTCCAGGCGCTCTATGAAAAAGCCAATCAGATGAGCGCCTTTTATATTACAATCATACTTCAATAAACAGGAATCGACAACCATTGAAAGTTACTTCCTGTAAAAGACTAAAGTCTTTACTACAAACCGAAAAAATCTCAACCAAAGGGGAGTGTGGGGAGAAACTACAACCAGAGGGGTTGAATTAACTTTTTGAGAGTAAATTGGAGCCACTCTTTTTCAGCTATTAGCTGTCAGCTAGCCTCCTAGCTAGGTCAGAACTACGTTAACAGGAATAAGACCCGGCTTTTGTAGTAAGATTTAACTGTGGCTTAATAAGACCCCGCCCTTAAGCGAGGTTTAAAAAAGCTTTTATCTAAAACTAAAAGCAATAGCTGACGGCTAACGGCTGAATACTTACAATAACTGATAACTGAAATGACCACAGAAATTAAACCAAATCTTCTCAGTCAAGACGAAGCATTATCCTTAGTAGAAACAACCGTAAAAAAATCTGACGCCGAAGGTATTTTCGTTAGTCTTAGCAACAACGAATCATCCCTAACTCGCTACTCAGAAAATCAAATTAGCCAAAATATTAGCAAAACAAAATTTGAACTTAACATCACCAGTTATTTCGGCACTCGTCGCGCCACCGCTTCCACTACAGAACTAGATCCAGATGCCATTACAGCCACCATTCGCCGTTCCGAAGAACTGGCCCGCATCGCCCCACAAGATCCAGAGTGGGTCCCACTGCTCGAACCCCAACAATACGAAAATAGGACTCCTGCCTTTGATGAGTTGACTGCTACTATCTCTCCCTTAGCACGAGGAGAAATAGTCCAACAGGTATGCGCCATGAGTGCCAAAGCAGAGGTAGATGGTTCCGGTACTCTGAGTACAGATACATCTTTAGGAGCGATCGCTAACTCACTAGGGTTACGCGCTTGTAATAAATACACAAAAGCAGATTTTAGTTTTACGGCAAGAATCGAAAATGGCTCTAGTTGGAGTCGTCGCACTACTTGGGGTATAAATCAACTACCCACTGAAAGTCTGACTGAGGAGTTGATTAACCGTGCCTTTGCTTCTCGCCAACCCAAAGAAATTACTCCTGGTGTTTATCCCGTCATTTTCAGTGGAGCTGCTTTAGCCGATCTGTTGATTTGGCTAATATTTAATCTGGATGCACGAGCAGCAGATGAAGGGCGCTCGTTTATGTCCCGTACTGATGAAACTGGGAAACCAGAGGGCAACCGAGTCGGGGAACAAATTTTTAGTCCGTTGGTACAGTTACAACGTTATCCTGGTCATCCTTTGTTGCAATTAGGGAATTTTTCTGCTGATGGGTTGAGTAATCATTATCTGGACATAATTAAGGATGGTGTGCCACAAACCTTATCTTATAGTCGGTATTGGGCAGCTCAACAAGGCAAACAACCTACTGGATCTATGTTCCCAATAGTGATGCAGGGTTCAGAGCAAAGTTTGCCAGATTTGATTTCGCAGACGGAACGAGCAATTTTGGTGAATCGTTCCTGGTATGTACGTTATGTGAATCCCCGGACTTTAGAGGTAACAGGGATGACACGGGATGGTACNAAACCTTATCTTATAGTCGGTATTGGGCAGCTCAACAAGGCAAACAACCTACTGGATCTATGTTCCCAATAGTGATGCAGGGTTCAGAGCAAAGTTTGCCAGATTTGATTTCGCAGACGGAACGAGCAATTTTGGTGAATCGTTCCTGGTATGTACGTTATGTGAATCCCCGGACTTTAGAGGTAACAGGGATGACACGGGATGGTACTTTTTGGGTTGAGGATGGCAAGGTGGCTTATCCCATTAAAAATTTGCGGTTTAATCAGGTTTTGCCAGATATGCTAAGGGATGTGGATGCTGTGAGCAAACTAGATCGTTATGGTAATAGTGTTTTGCCTGGGGTGAGGGTGAAAGCGTTTAATTTTAGTAGTGTGACTGATAGTATTTAGATATAAAACAGGGAGTAGGGAGTAGGGGAGTAGGGGAGTGGCAGTTCTTCCGCAGGAGACTAACTAATATAGCACTCGAAGCAAAGGTTAGGACAATTCTAAATCCTGTTTGCGGAGCATTTCTGCAGGAAAAAGCCTTTGATAGTCTGCAGTTCCCTTTTCCCTTTTCAAGTAGCGCTATAACTGATAACTGATATAGCGTTTCCCAAGCTAATGAGTACAGTTGTTTTTCTTATTTATCTATTCCTACGAAACGAGAATTACTACTCCATACTCCCTCCATACCTGTTCCCTGTTCCCTAAAACCAAATAATTTTGTACTTCACGCTTTTTGGGAATTGCTATAACTGATAACTGATAACTGAATAAATATGCCTAAAATTAATGAAAATTTAAGAATATATGAACGAATATTTTCCTTAAGTGGTGAGGCTATATGTTTATTAGATACCAACTATAACTACCAATTAGTTAATCCAGCATATCTCAAATTAATTAATCAAAAATCTGAACGGGTAATTGGGAAAAATATCAAAGAAGTTTTGGGAGAAAAAACATTTGAATTTTTTTTAAAACAACCATTTGAAAGATGTTTAGCAGGAGAAACTGTAGAAATTCAGGGGTGGATCAACTTAAATCGGATTGGCAAAAAATATATAATTCGTACTTATTCACCTTATTATGATGAAAATAGTAACATTGCTGGAATCATAGCTAATCTTCGAGACCAGACAAATTTTCAGGAAGCAGAAATTGCCAGGCAAGAAAGCCAAGAATCCTTCCAAAAAATATTTGAAAATACTACAGAAGGAATTGCTATTTGCTCACTCACAGGCAAATTTTTACAAGTAAATCAGATTTTATGTGAATTTCTGGGATATTCTGAAGCAGAATTGTTAAACCTAAATTATTATCAGGTAACACAACCTAACAATCTAGAATCAGCATCAACCCCAATTCAGCAACTTATTTCTCAGGAAATATCCTACTTTTCCCTAGAAAAAGAATATATTCATCAAAATAGAACTTTGGTTTGGGGTCAAGAAATAGGTTCGATAATTCGACACCCAGATGGTTCTCCTAAATATTTACTGTTTGCAGTTAAGAATATTAACTCTCAAAAATTAGATGAACTTATCCAACAACAAGATCGAGAACGACTACAACGAATTTCTCATATCGGTAGTTGGCAGCTAGATGTTGCCACTAAAAAAATTAGCTTTTCAGAAGAATTATTTGAGATTTTTGGCTTTGAATCAGCAAATGCAGAACCTACCTATACTGAATATTTCCAGTATATCGATCCAGAAGATGGGATGGAACTGCAACAGTGTCTTGATGAAGCCATCGCTTATGGTAATTCCTATAAAATTGACTTAAAAATATCTAGAACTGATGGTACTACTAGATATATAGAATTACGAGGTGAAGGGGTTAAGGATGGAGAGGGAAATGTCATCAAGGTATTCGGAACTGTATTTGATATTACTACCCGCCAAAAAGTAACAAAAAACCTACAACAACAAGAAGTAGAATTAAAGATTTTTGCTAAAAATCTCTTAGAAATTAACAAGCAACTTGCTCAACAAAAACAAATGCTAGCAGATATTTTAGACGGGTTGCCAATACCGATATTTCTCAAAAGTTATTGGGAAGAAGATCGGATTGAATTTCATTTTTTGAATCAAGCAGCAGTGGTAGGTTTTGGTTTAGAAGGAAAATCTTTGTCAGAAGTTAAATATGAGGATTTATTTGGTCAACACTATATGCAGTTTAAGTCTGACGATCTAAAAGTCTTAAAAACAGGCAAGCCTTTGGTAAAAGAAGAAACCTTTCACGATCCATCAGGAAAAAAATATCATATTATCTTAAATCGAACCTTGATCCAAGCAGGAGATACAAATACAAATAAAGATAAATTATTACTTGCTTGTGGCGTCGATATCACAGAGCGAAAAATTTTTGAAAATGCGTTGCGTGACAGTGAAGCCAAATTTCGGCAATTAGCAGAAAATATTCATCAGGTGTTTTTTGTTTTGTCTGAGCAAGGAAAAGTAATATATATCTCACCTGCTTATGAGAAAATTTGGGGTAGAAGTTGCGCTAGTATATATGAAAATCCTGATTCCTGGTTATTGTCTGTTCATCCCGATGATCTTCGTACTTTGGTAGCAGCTTTCGAGATTCATATAGAGACTCAGGAACCTTTTGATGAAACCTTTCGGATCTTTCGTAATGATCAAGAAATTCGTTGGATTCAAATTAGATCGTTTCCCCTATTCAATTCTACCCACAGAGTGATCCGCTTTACGGGTATTGCAGAAGATATTACCGAACGGAAACTAGCAGAAGAAGCCTTGCGACAACAGCTTGAGCAAAGTCTTTTACTCAAGGGCATTACTGATGGGATTCGTAGTAGTTTAGATACAGAAAAAATTTTCCAAATTGCTGCCGAGCAAGTAGGGGAAGTTTTCCAAGCGAATCGTTGTTTGATTCATTTCTATATCACCGATCCTGTGCCCAAAATACCCTGTGTAGCAGAACACCTGATCGGAGAAGTGGAAGCGATTTTAGATATAGAAATACCAATAGCAGGAAACCCTCATGTCAAAAAGTTGCTGAGTCAGGAAACTGCTATTCCCTCCAATGATGTTTATGCTGACTCCCTCCTTCAACCCGTGGCACACGTTTGTCGTCAAATTCAACTTAAATCAATGTTGGCAGTAGGTACTTTTTATCAACATCAACTTAACGGAGCAATTGCACTACATCAATGCGATCGCTACAGAGAATGGACAAATAGTGAAATTAAACTACTTGAGGCAGTTGCAGCTCAAGTTGGCATTGCTATCGCCCAAGCTAATCTACTACAGCAAGAAGTTGAACGCAAAAATGAATTAGCTGAAAATAATACCGCCCTCCTAGAAGCGAAACAACAAGCTGAAGCAGCTAATAAAGCTAAGAGTGAGTTTCTGGCAAATATGAGCCATGAAATTCGCACTCCCATGAATGCAGTATTGGGTTTTTCTGAGTTGCTGCAATCTTTTGTTACCGATCCTGTAGGTAAATCCTATTTGGCCTCAGTGTTGGCAACTGGTAAAACTCTAATGGCTCTGATAGACGACATTCTAGATTTATCGAAAATTGATGCTGGAAAACTAGAGCTTAATTATGAACCTGTTGATATCACTTCCATAGTGGAGGAAGTCCAACAAATATTTCTGGCAAAATCTGCTGATAAAGGTCTAAGTCTTTACATAGAAATTTGCCCTACTTTACCTCATGCAGTTTTATTTGATCGAGTACGACTGCAACAAATCCTGTTCAACCTAATCGGAAATGCTATTAAATTTACTGAGAGCGGATATATTAAGATTTCTGTAAATTCATACAATGTTGATAATATTCAAAGCGATCAAATTGGTTTAGAAATTTCTGTAGAAGATACGGGAATAGGTATTGCCCCAGAAAAACAACAGGATATTTTTGATGCTTTTACTCAAAGTGACAGTACAACCAGTCGCAAATATGGAGGTACTGGGTTAGGTTTAACAATTACTCGTCGTCTTGTAGATATTCTAGGTGGTACAGTTGAGCTAGAAAGTGAGTTAGAAAAAGGGAGTAAATTTATCGTCAGTTTTCCTAGAGTACAAATTACACATACCCCTGTAGAATCTAACTTATTAGCAGAAAAAGATAACAATTTACGCCAGTTTTCCCCTTTAAAAATTCTAGTGGTTGATGATATAGCTTCTAATCGGGATTTAATTGCTGGATATTTTTATCAAACATCTCACCAACTGTTTTTTGCTGGTGATGGGGAAGAAGCAATCCAAATCGCAAAAGCAGAACTCCCAGATTTGATTTTTCTCAATTTGCGGATGCCTCGTATTGATGGTAGAGACACAGCGTTATTCTTGAAGCAAGATGAACAAACCAAACACATAGCGATCGTGATGCTGACTGCCTCATCAAAAGTTGAAAATGAGTTTGACTTGAAGTTTTTGTGTGAAGGGTTTCTCCGTAAACCTGTTAGTCGTACTCAGTTGGTGGCAGAAATGAAGAAAATTTTTCCGATTATTTCTGCTGCTACTACACCTGACCTTGAGATAGAAGAATTAGATAATTTTACCGAAACAAAGGTTATTTCTGGGAAACCAATACGATTAGATGAATTGCGAGATAAGCTGAATCAGGAAGCAGAAACTAATTGGCTAAAATTACGGCAAACTTTAGCTATAAGTGATTTGGAAAAATTTGTCGCTNAAAATTTTTCCGATTATTTCTGCTGCTACTACACCTGACCTTGAGATAGAAGAATTAGATAATTTTACCGAAACAAAGGTTATTTCTGGGAAACCAATACGATTAGATGAATTGCGAGATAAGCTGAATCAGGAAGCAGAAACTAATTGGCTAAAATTACGGCAAACTTTAGCTATAAGTGATTTGGAAAAATTTGTCGCTCGTTTGAATGTTTGGGCAGAAGAGCATCAGTGTCAGTTATTAAGAGAATATACTCAGAAACTAACTCAACAAATTGATGATTTTGACTGGGATAAAATTCCTGAAACTATTGACCATTTTACAGTAATATGTGATGCTTTATAGCAGTTTTCATATTTTTTAGAGTACAGAGATTTGGGTTGAAAGGAAGAAGGCTCATATTACCTAGGAGAGAAGGAAGAAGTTTTTTTTCTAACTTTGTGAAAAGCGCTATAAAATATTATAAAGAGCTGTATATAATTGAAAAAATCTTGAAAAAAATGCCAGAACAAATTCCTGAATTATCTTTAATTGAGACAAGCCCCTAATTATTATTAACGAGCTATTAGCTTTTAGCATTTCCTGACGGAATGCTGTGCAAACAGCTAGCCTCCTGCGGAGGAACTACGTTTTTTCCTAACGGAATGCTCCGCAAACATGTCGCGTAGCGAAACAGCTTTTAGCTTGTAGGGGCGATTTCCGTTCCGGAATGCTCCTAATTACGCGAATCGCCCCTACTGGGTTTAAATCCCCGGTTTCTATAAACCGGAAGGTTTAGGAGGGGTTGAAATCTCCTTCTAAAGGTTTACTGCTGACTGCTGACCGCTGACCGCTAACCGCTTTTTTAATTAAGAATATGCTGAAAGAAGAACCATTTAAACCTGAAAATTTTTATATCCTTGCAGTTGATGATATTTCTACTAATCTGAAATTGTTAAGAGTAATCTTAGAACCTGTAGGTTATAGTCTGACTTTTGCCAAGGGTGGCTATCAAGCAATAGAAAGGGTTAAGGCTTCAAAACCAGATTTAATTTTACTAGATTTAATGATGCCTGACATGAATGGATTAGAAGTGTGTAAGCACTTAAAAAGCGATCCAGAATATGCTGATATTCCGATTATTTTTATCACTGCTAGTAATGAACAGGAACACATAATAAATGCTTTTGAATCGGGAGCAGTTGATTATATTAATAAACCATTTAAAAAAGCCGAACTTTTGGCTAGAATTCGGAATCATTTACTCCTAAAACATACAATTGATGAATTAAAATATACACAAAAAGAGTTGCAAAATGCTTTAGTAAAAGTTCAAAAAATTGCCAATACTGACCCCCTTACAGGAGTATTAAATCGTCGTAGTTTGTTTAATTTTGGTCATCAAGAATTTAATCGCGTTAGTAGATATGGTCCGCCTTTTTCTATTTTATTAATGGATTTAGATCACTTCAAGAAAGTTAACGATAACTACGGTCATCAAGTAGGAGATATAGCTCTATGTACAGTAGTTAAAAGTATTAAAAATACTATTCGTAATGTTGATTTCTTAGGTCGATATGGTGGAGAAGAATTTATGGCTCTTTTGCCTGAAACTCATGGAGACCAAGCACTTACATTAGCAGAGCGAATTAGACAAATGGTAGCTAGTAATATTATTGAAACTGACCAGGGAAATCTCCGGTTAAGCATCAGCATTGGAGTTACTACATATTCTATTAAAGATCGGAGCTTAGATGATATGATATCACGAGCAGATAAAGGAGTTTATCAAGCAAAGCAACAAGGAAGAAATAAGTGCTGTTTAGTATAGTAATAAGTCTTTTTCTTAAATTAATAATTAATAATTAATAATTAACAATTATAGCACTCTAAGGAAAGGTCAGGACATTACTAAATCCTAAAACTCAGTCATATCAAATCCGGTTAAACAGTTATAGATTGGTTAAATCGTAATTGAGTCAGGAGTCAGGAGGAGAAAGAATCACAAACATTTAGTAGTTATGACGATTGGAGAATTTTTTTTTATGTCCAATCAAACGGATTTGATATCAGACATTACTTCTGAGTTATAACCACCTTGGGAAGGAAAGGGGGGGGTTGACTTCTGACTTGCGCGTAGCACTATACCTCTTTTTCTTCTTCAAAAGAAGAGGATTGGATAAAAAGATTTTTTTAAATCATTCCCGCTTCATCTACCCTAAAAAACTTAACACCTTCTGTTTTTTCCTGTTTTATACCATTTTGAAAAAAGAATGTTACGAATAGTAAGAGCGATAAAAATACTTGACAGGAGATGTCCCTTGGACAAAAAATATGATTTATGACCTAAAAAATCGTATTAAAGCCATTCCCATGCGACTCCGTACGGACGCCCTTATGCAACGTCCCTACCTCCTGACTCCTAAAAAGTACCCTAGCTATTTGTNCCCATGCGACTCCGTACGGACGCCCTTATGCAACGTCCCTACCTCCTGACTCCTAAAAAGTACCCTAGCTATTTGTAGCAAACATTTATAAAACTGGTATTAGTTACTTTTTACAGTTTGTAATTCTTGACGTAATTGTTCTAAATTTTGTTTATCTTTAGCACTTAAATTTTCCTTATTTTCCAACTCCAAAATTTGTTTAGCAATATCTAATTCTCGAATCGGATTCCAAGTTTGATCATTTGCTTGATCGAACCCAGACCAACCATGAGGTTTAAGAACTGCGGCATCTTTAAAGTTATAAAAGAAATTACGAATTTTCTGTTTTAAATCTGCTGGTAAATCTTTACGATAAGCAATGGGGTCACTAGGAATTAAAGTAGAAGTCCAAATAGTTTCTATATTTGCTCTTGCTTTAGGATTTGTTTGTTGTAGTCTATCTAAAGATTCATTATTATTAGTAGCTACATCTACTTGATTATTAGCTATTGCTAAAGCTGTTGCTTCGTGACTTCCAGAGAAAACTAAACGTTTAAATATTTTTTTTGGGTCAACTCCATTTTGAGCAAAAACATAGTAACTCGGTACTAAAAAGCCAGATGTAGAGTTCGGGTCATTAAAAGCAAAAGTTAAATTTGCTGCATTTTTTATTACATATTTATCTCCTCCCATTGCCTTAGCTTCTGCAACGATGGGGTTATTTTTGTTAGTAATTAAATGAGAGTAATAACCTTTACCACCTTCTGTATCTACTGTTTGAGCAAAGGCTTCTGCATTAGCACGTTTTGCTGCTTCAATATAAGATTTTCCTCCATACCAAGCTAGATGAATATTACCAGTTCGCATTGCTTCAATTACTGCTACATATTGAGTTACATAAAATGCCTTAACTGGTAAACCAATAGAATCAGAAAATGCTTTAATTAATGGTTCCCAAATTGGTCTTTGATTGGTTTGAGACTCGGTAGAAATAATGCCAAATTTTATTTCTTTAACCTGAGCTAATGTCTGAGATGACAAAGTTAAATTAGCTAATTTTGCTCCTGCTAATGATAAAGCAAATAGAGATGAATTTTTAACAAATTTACGTCTGTCCATAATCTTGTTTTATCTATCAATTAGAGTGGGTATTATTTCAGTTATCAGTTAACAGTATCTCCTGGAATAGGGAGGCTTAAAATCTGATATTCTGGTCAGTGGTAAGTAGTAAGCATCAGTTCTGTATTGTCTTGGAAACTAAGATGCTTAGATACAAAACCAAATACAAATCAATATTTGGGGTATTTTTTTGAAATTGTAAATATTATTCCTTAATGAATTTAAG
>NZ_LGSU01001376.1 GCF_002260545.1 Hydrocoleum sp. CS-953
CCCCATCACCCCATCCCCCCATCTCCCAATCAACGCAAACCCGCACAAATGAACCCACTCCAATATTCGGGATGCTCGAATGGATGCTCTTGTTGACAGACTGCTTTTAATCGTTGATCTCTAGTTCTCAATATCCGCTCTTCCAACCGCTCCCGCTTCTCATATTCTGCCTGCAACTGTTCATACTCTGGAGCATTTTCCGCACAACCATCGCGCTTTTGTTTTGCAGCGGCTGTCTTCTGAGATGCTAGCTGTAATTTTTCATTCAGCAACTGCTCTAACTCTTGATAATATTCCCTCTCAAACTCCTTCCCTGTTAAATGCCGTAAATCTTGTTGAGCTTTTTGCAACGCTTGGGGACGATTCCAACCTGCTTTTCGTTTTTGATGATAAAATAACGAAAACAATGATGTTGCCAAGTCATCTACTGCCCACAAGGAGCTAATAACACCCCTGGCACCAGCACATAAAAAACCTGTATTTAAAGTCATGGTATCATCGGTGATTTCTGTGGTACCGAGATTGGTTTCGCAGCAGGAGAGGAATACTTCGTCTAAGTCGGGGAAGCGGAAGGCGGGAGATAATAAGTCGCTCAATGTAATCCTGCCATCAGCTAAGATTAATTCAGACTCCAGACTGTTGTCGAAGCGAGATTTGGCGTGATGACTGGATAATAATCCTTGTACTTGCTGTAATAATTGTTTGTAGGTGCTGACGGTTGCTGTGGTGCCTTGGAGATATTTATCGGTGGCAACGTTATATATTTGTGCGACTTTTTGAGCTTCAAAACTGCTGCATGGCAAGTCTTCTTGGGTATCTTCGACGATGCCATAAGCGGGGGGTTGGGTGGATATGGGCGGACGTTGGGTGCAGAAGTCGAGGGTTTGGCAGCTAGACTCGGTGCGGATGAGGAATTTATCGCCGAGATATTGGTTATCTGCTAGGGGTAAGGCGGCGAAGGGTATTTGATGTAAGTACAAGTGGGGTATGACGATTAATTCTTCGATGCCTGTTAATTTCTCTACTAATTTATCTAACTGCAACCGCTGACTAATTTCTTTGAGGTTTGATGGCATTTGTTGATGCCAGTCATAGGTATAAATTAGCTGTTTTTTTAATTTTTTAAATTCCTCTTTATTTATAGATCGGCGACTGCCATCTTTGAATAAAATCCCTACTGGCTGATTTTTTACCTCTACAGAAGCGATCGTATTGGGGTCACATCCCAACAACTTTGCCGCGACTATTGTCGGTATAGAGGGGCGATCGCTCTTAGGCTGCCCAGACCAAACATAAGGCTGGAAACAGTTTTCAAGCAACCACGTTTGCAACTGATCGTAACCTTGCCCACAGCGATGCAAATCTACGTTATCGCCTACTAGGATAAAAGCGTAGGTGTCTTCGTCGGTGCTAAAAAAGCTGACAAGAGCAGTAGTGGGGTTATCCTGCACCAGATTTTGCAATTGGGCAAATTCTAAAGGGGTTACTGCTAAACCTTCTGCTAATACTCGGTCTAATTTGCGAATTTTGCCGTAAATTTCCTGTTTTTCTGCTTCTAAGGTCGTAATGCGGTCGTTCCTTGCTTGCCAGGAAGCGCTAATTTGTCTAGAGTTGGCAGCACCTACCAATTCTTGCTTGTAGTTGCGGGATTCATTATTAAATCGTAAATTGTCTATTTGTCTTTGTTTCTGTTCATATTGCTGTAATAACTCAGCGACTTCTGGAGGCATTTCTTCTTGATAATAGACATCTTTGCCGTACATTAAATCGACTAACTGGCGGTTGCGAGATTGTTCGGCGTATGTTAATGCTTGAGGGTATTGCCCAGTATTGACGAAGCATTGGATGATATTAGCATAGACACGGATGGCATTTTTGAGGATTTCTTGGCGGCGATCATCTGTTTGTCCTGCATTTCTTAATATTTCTGTGGCTTCTATGGCTTGGGTGTAAGCTGCAATCGCGTTTTGCCATTTACCTTGAGTGAAGTGGAGGTAGCCTAGATTTCCGGCATTTCTAGCAGATTCTACAGGCATTGTTTTGGGAGTTGCGATTTTTAGGGATTCTTGGAAGTTGGTAATTGCGCGATCGTATTCCCCCTGGGAATCGTAAGCACTACCCAAATTACCCAAAAAACTGGCTTCTCCTTGACGGTCTTTGATTTCTCGCGAAATTTTTAAAGACTTTTGATAGAACTCAATTGCCGATTCGTATTGGTCTAGGGAACTACAAGCAGTGCCCAAATTATTGAAAGAATCTGCTTGTCCTCGAGGGTCTTTAATTTCTAGCGCAATTTTTAAAGACTGTTGAGAGAAGCCTTTCGCCAGTTCATATTGCCCTAGGGAACTCCAAGCAGCACCTAAACCACGGAAAGAATCTGCTTGTCCTCGAAGGTCTTTAATTTCTAGCGCAATTTCTAAAGACTGATGATAGCACTCTATCGCCTGTTCATATTGCTGTAGGGAACTGTAAGTACTACCCAAATTACCCAAAGAATCTGCTTGTCCTTGACGGTATTTGATTTCTTGAGCAATTTCTAAAGACTGTTGATAGAGATCTATCGCCTGTTCGTATTCCCCTAGGGAACTGTAAGTACTACCCAAAACAAGCAAACAAATTGCTTGTCCCCGACGGTCTTTGATTTCTTGGGCAATTTCTAAAGACTGTTGATAGAGATCTATCGCCTGTTTGCATTGCCCCAGAAAATTGTAAGCAAGACCCAAATTACCCAAAGAACGTGCTTCTCCTTGACGGTATTTGATTTCTCGTGCGATTTCTAAAGACTGTTTATGGCGCTCTATCGCCTTTTCGTATTGCCCCAGGAAATTGTAAGCAAGACCCAAATCACCCAAAGAACGTGCTTCCCCTTGACGGTCTGTAATTTCTCGTGCGATTTCTAAATGTCGCTGGTGGCACTCTATCGCCTGTTCGTATTGACCCAGGGAACGGTAAACACTACCCAAACTACCCAAAGAATTTGCTTCCCCTTGACGGTGTTTGATTTCTCGTGCAATTTCTAAAGACTGTTTATGGCGCTCTATCGCCTTTTCGTATTGCCCCTGGGAATAGTAAGCATTACCCAAACCACTCAAAGAAACTGCTTGTCCTAGAGGGTATTTGATTTCTTGAGCAATTTCTAAAGACTGTTGGTGGCACTCTATCGCCTGTTCGTATTGACCCAAGAAATCGTAAGCACTACCCAAATTACTCAAAGAATTTGCTTGTCCTAGAGGGTCTTTGATTTCTCGCTTAATGGCTAAAGACTGTTGATAGGAATCTATCCCCCGTTCGTATTGCCCCTGGGAACAGTAAACACTACCCAAATTAGCCAAGGAAACTGCTTCTCCTTGACGGTCTTTGATTTTTCGGGCAATTTCTAAAGACTGTTGGTGGAACTCGCTCGCTCGTTCGTATTGCCCCTGGGAACAGTAAACACTACCCAAACCACTCAAAGAAACTGCTTGTCCTAGAGGGTATTTGATTTCTCGTGCAATTTCTAAAGACTGTTGGTGGGACTCCATCGCCCGTTCATATTGCCCCAGAGAATAGTAAGCATTACCCAAATCACCGAAAGCATTTGCTTGTCCTAGAGGGTCCTTGATTTCTCGTGCGATTTCTAAACGTCGCCGGTGGAACTCGATCGCCTGTTCGTATTCACCCAGGGAAAGGTAAACACTACCCAAATTACCCAAAGAATTTGCTTGTCCTTGACGGTCTTTGATTTCTCGATAGATGGTGAGAGTCTGTTGCCAAGATTGGAGGGCGAACGGAAATAGGCTGATTTGATACCACCTAATTCCTATCTGGAACAAAGCATCTGCGGTCTGCTTTCTAGTTGTGAGAGGCATTTGAGAACTGCCGAGCAACTCCCCCAGTTGCAGGGTGAGATTGAAAAGAAAGTTGGCACGATTGGGGTTATTATTGTCCGCGAGGTCTTCTGCTGCCTCCGCCATTATTGGCAATAATCCCGGTACAATTAATTCTTGATTGTTACTCAAAACTTGGTTAACTTCTTCCCAATTATTACAGGTAAGCAATTGCCATAATTGCCATCTTAAGATTAAGTTGATAAATTCTTGCTGCATAGTGATATCAATCCTAGGAAAATACTGGTAAAAAATGAGTTGTGGTTAAGGAAAATTAACCCAACAAATATAGGCTTTTATTAGGTGGGGCTACCCCTTAACCCAATTTGCAGTATTACGACTAATTATCCGGATTTAATACTAATTGTTCTTAATATTTAATTGTTTCTAATATCCGCCACTCTTTTACCGTGGAGCAAGTTTATTTCAACCTCTTAGTTATCTGGACTTATGAATACAACAATTGACAATACTATACTTGCCTTTTTATTAGCTTTGAAAAACCTCAAAAACTCACTTAGCGAAGACGAACGGGAGGAATTAGCAGAGGTGGGCCAACAACTGCAATTAAACCCCAACGACTGGGACTTCATAGAAGACGATTTAATGGCCATTATTCAAGCCAATGATGCCTTAAGCCAACTATATCAACAGGCCAAAGTCAAACTAGATGCCTTGGATAGCCCACTTCCCTCCGACTTGCTACCCACCAGCGCAGAATTAGAAAATGTTCTACCCCCAGAAAGTGAAGGTGGAAGACGCGCCTACTTTGAAGGGGAACCAGACGAAAAAAGCAACGAAATCGATAATACGGTAGTCGTCATATTAACTAATCCAGAACCGACAAAAACCACCAAAAAACTCACCAGTCTCGAAAAACTCTGGCAATTTCTTAACCAGCCTATTTTAAAAAATGACCAGAAAACTTAGTATTTCAAGCCTTCTACTTCAGTAGAAAGTATTGTTAACTGATAACTGATAACTGAAATGGCTGACTTCATTTACCCCAACCTATTTCTATTTCTTTACGACCTCCGAGAAGGTTTAGGAGAAAGCAAAGAAGACTTAGAAAATAATCGCAAAATATTTGCCTCCAAATTACCCGAATATCTGCACAATTCCCTATTTAATCTCGACACCGTAATAGAAACCGAATACCTCGAACTTTTGACACAAAGAATTGAGTATTTTCGCGACGACATTCCCGACGAAGGCTATTATTATCCAGTCCGACTCAATGATACTTATGGACTACTAATAGCCGCTTCCTTTCCTAACAATAAAACTCGTCATCCCACCAACAGCATCGCCCAACTAAAAAACCAAATCGAAGCCAAACTCAAAGATTCATCGGGCAAAATTCAAACAGGAAATCTCGGACAAACTTGGTTAGTTTTAGCCGAATTAGCTAACAACAAAAACCCAGAAGAAATCGCCAAACAATGCTGCCAAACATTAAATCTTGGCTTCGACTGGGAAAAAGATTTGCCAGGTCAAGGAAAACTGTTAGGAGGAACAATCTTTGAATTACGACAATACGGCATTACCATGTCAGAAAATATAGATTTTTCCTCACCACCAACTATTGAACAAATCCAGACAAATAATCATCTGATAATTTCTCTCTATCCCAACGAACAAACAGCCAAAAAAGCAGCAGAATTTAACTTTGATTTGCTCCGTTTACTTTGTTACCGCCACAAAATTTTGTGGGCTTATGCTCAGAGTCGCTATCTGAAAGAATTACTCAAAAAAGATGCCGTAAAAATTCAACAATATATCCAAGAAATCCAGAAACATCAAAACCCTAGTTTAAATCTCAAACTACTAAAGGAAATATTAGTAAAATCTCAAAAAACTTTATATAACTATTCAATTAATTTAGGCTATTTCGACAGTCAAATCCGCACCATAGAAATTAATCTGCTCAACTACCAAAGACGCTTAGATAGAATCAGAGAAAAAGCCACATCAAAAGCCCTGGAAAATCTCTTACCAGAAAACATTCCCACTCCAATTTCCCAACTTTCCAAACTAACAATAAATGGAGAAGATATTTCTTCAATATTAGCTCGTTTGATAACTACCCCCGGAGTCACAACCGACCTCAAATTTCTCGAAAAATTCCCTCAAGAAATAACCGAAAAATATCTGCTGCAAATGCAAAAAGACTATGCCAACCTTAGCCCCAATTTAAAACTATTAGAAGACCTAATAAACTCCATTCGTGGCATCACAGAAATAGAACAAGCAGAGAGCGATCGCAACTTTCAAGAACTTGTCGCTATTATCGGTGTGGGATTAGGTGCGGGTGCCAGCGTTGCCTCTATTTCTGGTCATTTTCCTTATGTCAATAGTAGTACCAGAGCTAGTCATCATCCAGTAGGCAAGTTTCTGTCTAAATATTCAGTACCCGAACCCTGGTTAGCAGGAGGAATCTCAATTATATTGAGTTTGGGTGCCAGCGTTATTGGTATAGTGGGAGTTAAACTATGGTGGAAGATAGCCAAAAAATGGGAGCAACGTTCTCGGCGATGACTGAAAATATTAGAGTAGTAGCATATTTTATTTTGTGGGTAAAGAGCGAGTCAATGAAGACCTCTCCCCCAGCCCCTCTCCTACAAGGAGAGGGGAGAAGCTCCCCCTTCCCTTGCAGGGAAGGGGGTCGGGGGGTTAGGTTTTTACCCAACCTACATTAGAGGGCGAATGCCATTCGCCCCTAATGTAGGTTGGCATTGCAGAGCAATATTGCCCCATCTTTTTGTATTAAAAATAGCAGAAAAAAGACAAATATTGCTCCACAGAACCTAACTTAAATTAATGCTCAAAAATATCTTTATACTGCAATAAATCTAATCCCACAAATACGGGCAAACATTCAAAACATTGCTGTGCTAACTCCCATCTTTCCTCACGTTTTAACATCCCAATTAACTTCTCCCTAACACTCAATAAATACCGCACATCATTAGCAGCATAACTCAATTGTTCCTCAGTTAAATTAACTGCATTTCCCCAGTCAGAACTTTGAGCAGATTTATCTAATTCTACTTTTTCTAACTCCATTACTAACTCTTTTAAACCATGTTTTCCTGTATAAGTTCGTGCTAACTTACTAGCAATTTTGGTACAGAAAATAGGGGAAACTTTTATATCTAAATGATGCTGCAACATTGCTACATCAAATCTGGCAAAATGAAATACTTTAACTATTCCAGTTGCTTCCATTAATTGTTTTAAATTCGGTGCTGCTTGTTGCCCTTTTTCAATACGAATAGCTGTAACTTTGCCTTGAGAGTCGCATAACTGGACTAAACATAAGCGATCGCGAGATGGTAATAAACCCATTGTTTCTGTATCCACTGCAATACTATCTGCTTGCAAATAATCAGATAACATAGTTTCAGTTAAATCGCGATCGCACACTTGAAAATCACTCATTGTTCACCTGATAATTACTAATATTTTTTCAGACTTAGCAATTATACCTTAGTAGGCTAGTAATTTGGAACCTACCACCAACCCTATATGACTAAAGTCTTTACTACAAACGGGCGATCTACTAAAAGAGCGATCGCCAGATTCCCCTACATTAACTCCGAAGCTTTAAGTCTTCCTTGCAAGGGTTCATACTCATCCTCCAGCAACCAAAACTGAGCCTCATCATAATTATCGCTCTTAAAGATGAGACGATAGCCCTCAGCCGGATCGTAAACGTGACACCTTCCATCTGAGGCACCGAGCAACAAAAGCAGATAAGGAGGAGACAAAGCAGGATCTATCCATACCTCGCTAAATTGCCAATTATCTTTCACTAGGTCGAGTTCTGGGGATAACATGGTATTGGTTTTTGTCATTAATTTTGATTTCGCCATAATAAAGTGCAATGCGACTACCGTCAGGACTAATTCTATAATCAATGGGTTCTACAAACAGCATTCCATAGCGGTCATAACCCCTAACGGTATCAGTAAACTGCTTCATAAAACCGATATAAAACGTCATAATGTGACATTTTAATGTTTACTTCCTGCTTTCCTACGGAATGCTACGCAAACAACTGAGGCCGTCGGCGGTTACTCATCCACAAGCATTCACGGTCAAGCCGACCGCATCTCTCAAATTTATACTGGCGTTTAAATCTCAATAAGATTGACAACCCACACTCTGGGCAATCATAAGTTCTCAGATTTAATGGCATATCTTGAACGTGACCACAGTTTGAGCAAGTCTTTGAGGATGGGAAAAATCTATCAATGACTACCAACTCAGATCCGTACCATTGACACTTATATTCAAGCTGTCGCCTAAACTCATAAAATCACTATCTGCTAACTGATTTTAGCTAGCTTATGATTGGCTAACATCCCAGATATATTTAGGTCTTCTATTGCAACAGTGCCGTGGTTTTTGGCTAAGTATGTTGTCAATTTATGAAGTGCATCTTTGCGGATGTTAGCTACTTTGGTGTGTAGCTTGGCAATTTTAAGTTGTGCTGCCCTCCAGTTAGCAGAGCCAATTATTTTATTGCGATTAATATATTGTAATCTCGAAAGCTTGGCTTCAAACTTACGGTAAGACTTTACACTTTCAAAAAGTTTCCCATCACTTAAAGTTGCTAATGTCTTTAGACCTAAGTCAACACCTACTACATCAATAGTTTTAGGTGTTGAAGTAGGAGTGAATTCATAGCTTAAGCTTAAGTACCAATCACCTGCTTGCCTACTAATGGTTATTTTTTTAGTTGTTGCTTCAATTGGTTCATAAGTTCTGACAACACCAATAAAAGGTAATTTGTGATTCCAACCATTTAGTTCTATCGGTTTCCCACAATTATCTATGGTGAATGAATCATGTTTACCTTTCTTCTTAAATCTTGGGTGTTTACCCAACCCTTGTTTGCGAAGCATTCCGAAGGAAAAGAACCTCTTAAATGCCTCACTTAAGTTGATGAAAGCGTATTGATAAACTCTAGAAGACAAGTTTTTCATCCAAGGATAAAGAGGTTTTGTGTGATTGGTAAAAACTTCTCTGAGTTTACGGGTATTAGGTTTACAACCATCCCTGTAAGCTGCATTCCACAAACTTAACCCCCAGTTGTAACACCATCTGCTATAACCTGCGTGTTGAGCCATCAGGCTTTTCTGCTTATTATTCAGTTTGAGCTTAGTTCTGATGGATTTCATTTATGCGTATTGGCAGTATAATGGTATGCTTTTTAACGTATTATATCGTTATTCTTTGATTAAGTCAATTCTCTCCTCTTTCAATTATAGTCCGAGCAACCTGGTTCATAGTAGCTTCATCGTTAAATACATGAGCCGCACGTCCTTTTCTCAAAAGTCTTTGCATTTGAGGAGTATCTGGCAAATGCTTGGCAACCTGTGTGGAGTCAAGAACAATTGGACGATTAATTCCGCTCATTTAATTCGTTAATTGGTTTTTCTTTTAACAATTATACAAGATAAGTCACTCTTTCAATTTTCCAAAAAAGCGATCGCCATCCCCAACTTCTTCTATATCAAAATCAACCCACTTTGAATCTCCGACTCTGTTACCCCTAGCACAATAGCAATTAAATCTCCATCCACAAAAATTCCTGTACCTCGATCCGTACCTACAGAAGCAGGTCCTAAAACAATTCCATCACCACCAAATGCAATCATTCTATCATTTTCTAAATTATTCAGATCGGTAATTATTGCATAGTCGCTACTACCAGCAAAACTGTAAAATGCAACATTACTATTACCTAAAACAAAGGTATCAGTTCCGGCACTACCTGTCAAAAAATCAATCTCATTTTCTCCAGACTCACGACCTGCACCAATAATAAAATCGTTACCCAATTCCCCAATAATGGTATCATCGCTTAGGTCTCCACTAAGAGTATCATTTCCCCCACCACCATCAAGAAAATCATCATCCTTACCACCAAATATTAAATCATCACCCTCTCCTCCACTCAACTCATCATTACCCAACTCTCCTAGGATAAAATCTAAATCAAAACCACCATCAATTAGATCGTTACCTTTTCCTCCACGAATAGTATCATTACCTGAATTACCCTCCAAACGGTCATTATCTCTGTTGCCGAAAATAATATCATTACCTTCATTCCCAAAAACACTATCATTAGCTTCATTACCAAAAATACTGTCGTTTCCTATTCCACCTTCTAGGCGATCGCTATCTTCATTCCCCAAGATAGTGTCATTCCCTAAATTCCCAAAAATACTATCACTGCCGACATTACCGCGAAGACTATCATCACCATCTCCCCCATCTATTTCATCACTACCTGTATTACCCCGGATAGTATCATTGCCTTCACCACCAGCCAGAATATCATTATCTTCATTCCCCAGAATACTATCATTACCACCTTGCCCGTCAATAGTATCTATTCCGACATTGCCAAAAATAGTGTCATCATCTATTCCTCCAACAATACTATCACTTCCTGAATTACCAAATAGACTATCATTAGCTGCTTGACCATCAATAGTATCATTGCCACCAAGACCAAAAATGGTATCACTGTTAAGGGTACCTTGAATAAATTGAGGAGTATTATTACCAATAATTGAACCGGGTGGAAATTCTCCATCGGGGAGAAAAGGAGGCTGAGTCGGAATATTTACACCATCTACAATGCTAGAACTATTAACATCTATTCTACCATTTTCTAAGGTGACAGAACCAGAAATTGTAATAGGTTGATTTGGCTGTAAATCTAATGCTATGGCATTAAATTCATTTAATAAATTAACAAAGTATATTTGACCGTTAGAATTGAGAATAAATTGATTATCATTAACGACAAAACCAGCAGTTCCAGAGATAGTTTGTTGACCGACAATTGGTGGTGGTGGTCTTGTACCATCTTGATTAATTAGAATTGTATTAATTAGGTTCAGTCGATTATCTTCTATGTTAACAAAACCTGTTACTCTAACTGACTGACCAACCTGTAAACCTAAGATTGAAGTATTAAGTTCATCTATCAGGTCAACAAAGAAGTTTTGACCATTATCTGCCGTCAGAATAAAAGTATCGTTACCAGTAATAGAAAATATTGTTCCTGCTATTTCTGTTAATGTTAATTCTAACTGGGAGATGGTTATAATGGTTGTCATTTCAGTTATCAGTTATCAGTTATCAGTTATCAGTAACTCAGACTGAAGTCGGAGCCAAGAAAATCCGAAATTTCCTTTTTATCTCCTTTAAAAGGGAGGCTATTGACCTTATTTATTGGTCATAATTTATTATTTTAGTTTACCCTCTTCTAAAACTTTTGTAGGGAAGTTCTATAAAACCTCCCTACTATTTTTATTAGGATATATTTTGTAGACGTAAAATGAGAATCAAATGTTTCATCAACTCTCAAATGATAGTTCATTATTGTAGGGTGCGTATTTAAGGCTAAAATTTTACTTGTGAAAGGTATTTAGCAATCTGTCGTAACGCACAATTTTAGTTGTGTTAGTCTACTGCTATTTTTATCAAAATAATTAGGTCTAAAATATCACATTTTAAGGCGAAATGTTTTTATAGGATTGCTCAAAATATCCATGACAAAAATAAATCATGAATTATTAATTATTAATTACAGTCATTCTAAAT
>NZ_LGSU01001377.1 GCF_002260545.1 Hydrocoleum sp. CS-953
TTATTAAACCCTACTCCCTATTTTATCTAAGTTATGTCTACAAAAAATTCTCAATTAAATCCTCAAGAAAAACCCCAAAAAAAGAAACAAATTAAACTAAAGGATAGACGCTCAAAAAATGATAATTCAGCAAATACCAACGAGGAAGATGACGATCTAATCTATGGACGACATACTGTGCAAGCTGCCCTCAAAAGTGAGCGATATTTAAACCGCATCTGGATAATTTCTCCACTGCGATACGATCCCCGGTTTCATACATTGCTAAATGAGGCTAAAACAAAAGGTACAATTATAGATGAAGTAGATGACAGACGCCTAGATCAAATTACCCAGAGAAAAAATCATCAGGGTATAGCAGCTCAAATATCTCCTTACGAGTATAAAGAACTTCACGAATTAATTTCCCAAGCAAAATCGAAAACGGATCAACCTGTATTACTGGTAGCTGATGGTATCAACGATCCCCATAACTTAGGAGCCATTATTCGTACTGGTGAAGCTCTCGGAATACAAGGTTTAATTATTCCACAAAGACGGGCAGTGGGCATAACTTCGACTGTAACAAAAGTTGCGGCAGGAGCGTTAGAAAATTTTCCTGTAGCTAGAGTTGTTAATCTTAGCAATGCTTTGGCAGAATTGAAGAAAGAGGGCTTCTGGATATATGGTACTGTGGCAAATGATGGAGAACTGATTCATACAGTAAAATTTACTGGAGCTATTGTCTTGGTGGTTGGCAGTGAAGCAGAGGGTTTAAGTCTTCTAATTCAAAAAAACTGTGACGTCTTAGTTTCTATACCAATGTCGGGAAGTACGCCTAGTTTAAATGTATCAGTAGCAACGGGTATGGCCATTTATGAAATCCACCGACAACGCTGGTCAAAAAATTTGCGTATGTAGTAAAAATATAACGTTTCTCAATAGGAAGAAGATACAAGATTTGGGATTTTAGGGAACATTCGAGAAGGCTAAAGGCTACAGAATATCGGGAATCTAAGAACTTATAATATACCTCACTTAGATGGAAAATGTTATATGATTGAAAAAACAGAAGTTGCGTAGTATAACAAAGTAGAGACTAATAATATACCTGAAAATGGATTGAGCAATTTTCTGGAAATGTCGCAATAGAACTACTGTTAAATTGCGATTTGATTAACAGTTAGATGGGGTATTTAAACCGTAGAATAAAGTTCCGCGCACAACTTCATTAACAGCCCGATCTTAACAGAAACCCTGCACATTATATGTCGCGAAGCAAAACAACTGGAAGTCAGGAGTAATTTTGGGAATTTAGACCTGACTCTTAGGTGAAAGCTTTATGGGGTAAAAATCTCAACTATGTACTAGGGGGATCTAAAATTGGCTGGAGTTGAATTCCCAGACTCAAGATTTAGATTGTGGTGAGTAGTAATGGTATAAGGAGTATGGGGAGTTTAGGGAGTGTGAGAAAAAAATGTATATTCTCACCAGCGACGCGAGCAGGACTACCAAGATTTATTTCTCCAGTATTGCAGCCTTCTGACTCCTGCTTGAATTATAAGCTGCCAACTAATCAATCGTTATTTAATCGAAGCAAATACGTCAAAATCTCTTCTACCAGTGAATTAATCATAGATTATGAAACTAACCCTTTTCACTATCATCAAAACTCACTATAATTTGCACAGTTTAGTTTAGTTATGGATTAAACTTTCCCTAGATAGTTAGTTTATAACTTCTGAATCTGGAAGTTATAGGTATTATCAGAAATTAAAATCAGTACATTCAATAATCAATTACTAATACTCAGATTCTTAAATAACATGGAAGAAACATTGGTAAATTTTATGAACTTATCTGGAATAGCTTGGTGGGTTAAAATTTCTACTTTAAATCCCCGTTGCACTTATTATTTTGGCCCGTTTTTGACAAGTGAAGAAGCTAAAGCTGCTGAAGCAGGTTATTTAGAAGATTTAGAAGCTGAAGGGGCTGAAGGTATTCAGGTGCATATTCAGCAGTGTCAACCTGTAGAGTTGACTATATATGATGATGAACTAGAGAGCAGTGGCGATCAGGTAATGGTAAATCCTGTATTTAACTAGAGCTAGGTGCGTATCATAATTTTAGATACACTCCCTGCGGTGGTCTTATAGTTTCTGTTTGTCGAGGTTTAGACCTCGATCGGTCTTGGCAATATAGAGTTTCTATCCGCGAGACTGATAGAATTACTATTATGCCACTTATGATTAAAAGTCGAAAAAGTCAAATCTAGTTATCACTGGGAAGTCTAAAATGTGTTTGGTGATGCTCTATCCAGTTTTTAATATCTGTTAGCACTTGGNGTGGTCTTATAGTTTCTGTTTGTCGAGGTTTAGACCTCGATCGGTCTTGGCAATATAGAGTTTCTATCCGCGAGACTGATAGAATTACTATTATGCCACTTATGATTAAAAGTCGAAAAAGTCAAATCTAGTTATCACTGGGAAGTCTAAAATGTGTTTGGTGATGCTCTATCCAGTTTTTAATATCTGTTAGCACTTGGTTAGGAATTTCCCAAGGAAATAAATGGGCAGTATTAGGGTAGCATTGCCAAGCAGCATTTTTGAGGTGAAGAGCAGTTTCTTGACTTGACTCAGAGGTAATATGGCGATCTCTTACCCCTGATAATACTAACGAAGGAGATTGAATCTGAGCTAGGTCAGCTAATTTATTATAACCAGCTCTTAAAGCTTGATTCAAGGATCTAGTGGCCATTCTAGAAGTTTGCAAATAAGCGGGAACTGCTTCTTGTGCTAAGTAGTGATAGGTGGCAGGAGTGTGACGTTGGATGAGATATCGAAATAGCGATCGCTTGCCAAAAGTATTAATATTCCATTGCCAACCAGGCAAAAAATAATTTATGATCCCCGCTAAACCAGTATAAAGATTATCCTGCCAAGTTATAGGTGGATGATTACTTCGAGGTCTTGCTGCTGTAGCTATTAAAATTAAACCTGCGACTTGCTCTGGGTTTCTCAAAGCTAACTCCATGCCAATAATTCCACCTAACGACCATCCTAATATTAAGCATCTAGAAATTTGCAGTTGTTCTAGAAGTTTTTCTAAGTCTATTAGATGTTGAGTCATTTCAAAGTTGGTTTTCGTAGAACTTTTGCCGTATCCTCTTAAGTCTGGAGCAATAGTTTTAAAGTTTTGGCACAAAGAGTTAGTAAAGACTGACATACATTGACTTGAACCTGGATGTCCGTGGAGACAGAGAATAGGAAAACCTTCTCCTTGGATGTGAAAATGTAGTTCAGCAGGTTCAATAATAATTTTTCTTTGTTGAGCAATGACTCTATTTCCCCACATTTATTTCTTTTTTAATTCCTAAGTTTNGTCTGGAGCAATAGTTTTAAAGTTTTGGCACAAAGAGTTAGTAAAGACTGACATACATTGACTTGAACCTGGATGTCCGTGGAGACAGAGAATAGGAAAACCTTCTCCTTGGATGTGAAAATGTAGTTCAGCAGGTTCAATAATAATTTTTCTTTGTTGAGCAATGACTCTATTTCCCCACATTTATTTCTTTTTTAATTCCTAAGTTTTCCATTCATTCAATCAGAGTAACTCCCCGAATATTTGCTAATTCTACCAAATTTCCTATTTGTTCGCTTAATGTTAAGAGTTCATTGTATTCTGTATCTGTTATACCAATTCCTAAAAGTAACGCTATACTTGGGTACTACTTCAGTTATTAAGTAATTAACACAACTAGAATAACTTTTTTGCAGGCTTTGAGCTACGAATACTGTTAATTATTCTTATTTTTACTACTCCCCTACTCCCGTACCAAAAAAGTGTAGAAAAGTTTTTGAGAAATGGTATTACTCCCTTACTCTCCTAATTTTAGGATGAGAATCAGATTTTTCCTATCATCAAATCTTTCCATCCATCACTCTTGAGTGCAAAACCACAAACATTTTCATTCTATGAAGCTCCTAAAAAAATTGGCGCGTCAAAGGATTTTCGGTTGCATCCTCACAATTTTTGTGATAAGTTAAATTTTAAATGGGGTTACTTGCCCAATTACATGACTTTTTATTCAACTAAAAAAATATAGCTTTGATCGCGATAGCTCAGGTCTGAGAAAGGAAAATCAAGGAAAAAGATACTGTTAGGGGTTCTGGGGTTCTATATAACTTCTGACTTCTGACTTCTAACTTCTAACTTCCAACATCTCCAGTAACTCCGCCTCACTCAACTGTTTCACCCCCAACTTTTTTGCCTTCTCTAACTTAGAACCTGCGTCCTCTCCCACCACAACAAAATCAGTCTTAGAACTTACCGAACTTGTCACCTTACCACCAGAATTTTGAATCAAACTTTTCGCCTCATCTCGCTTCAAGGTTGGCAAAGTTCCCGTCAATACAAAAGTCTTCCCTACTAAAAAACTACTTTCAACTTTTTCCACATTATCTGTAGAGTCTTTAGTCTCCAAAGTCACTCCAGCAGTTTCCAAACCTGCCACCAAATTCTGATTTGCTGGTACTCGAAACCACTGTTCAACAGACTGAGCAATTTCTGAACCAATACCATACACACTTTCAATATCAGTTACCTTTGCTTGCCCTAACTGTGCCACAGTTGGGAACTTCTGAGTCAACAACTCTGCATTCACACTACCCACATGACGAATACCCAAACCATAAAGCACCCGCCCCCAGGGTTGAGCCTTAGAAGTAGCGATCGCCTCCACCAACTTACTCGCCGACTTTTCCCCCATTCGTTCCAAGGTAGTCAAATCTTCTACAGTCAAATTATACAAATCTGCTACAGACTTAACCAAACCACCATTAACCAACTGCTGCACCAACTTTTCCCCCAAACCATTAATATCCAGAGCGCCCCTAGACGCCCAATGTGCTAATGAACCCCGGAGAATAGCGGGACATGAAGCATTAATACATCGAGTTACTGCCTCATCTCTAGGTTTAATCACAGGTTGACTACATTCTGGACAGTGAGTGGGCATTTGAAATCTTTTAGCATCTGTTGGTCGTAATTCTGGTAAAACTCTGACCACTTCTGGTATAATCTCCCCTGCCTTGCGAACTATTACAGTGTCCCCAATATGTAAGTCCAGTTCTGCCAGGCGATCGCTATTATGTAGTGATGCCCTTTGTACGGTTGTCCCTGCCAACTGGACTGGTTTTAATTCGGCCACGGGAGTCAGCGCCCCAGTACGGCCTACTTGAACTGTAACTGCTTGGACAATGGTGGGAATTTCTTCAGCGGGATATTTGAGAGCGATCGCCCAGCGAGGGAATTTTTGAGTAAATCCTAATTTTTTTTGTAGTGGTAAATAATTGAGTTTAACTACTACTCCATCAGTTAAATAAGGTAAATTTTTTCGTTCTTTATCCCAGAATTGATAATATGCTGCAACTTCATCTAAAGAGGAACAAAGTTTACGGTTAGGGTTGACTTTAAAACCTAATTTTTGGAGTAATTCTAAATATTCCCATTGAGTAGAAAATTCAGAAAATTCGGATTTATTTTCTTCTAAATAAAGTGTATAAGCAAAAAAATCTAATCGGCGTTGAGCGACTATTTTTGAGTCTAATTGTCTTAAAGTACCTGCTGCTGCATTACGGGGATTTGCAAATAGAGTTTCTCCAATTTTTTCTCTTTCAGTATTAATATTTTCAAATACATTTACTGATAAAAAAGCTTCACCCCGAACTTCTACTATTGCAGGCGGATTATCAATTTTAAGTTTTAAGGGAATACTATTAATTGTCTTGACATTTTGAGTAATATCTTCCCCCATAATTCCATCACCGCGAGTAGCTCCTCGTATTAATAAACCATTTTCATAAGTTAGAGCTAAAGCAGAACCATCAATTTTTAATTCACAAACATAATCAATATTTCCCAGGTCTATTTCATCAGAATGAGAGCCATTGTTAAGGTCATAATTTTGAGTTTTTACTTCTAATTTTTGAATTTTGAATTTTGAATTTTGACTTTTCCAACGTTCTTGCCAACTTTTTAATTCTTGAATATTAAAAGCATTTTCCAAACTATAAAGAGGAATATTATGTTTAACTGATACAAATTTAGTTGCTGGTTTTGCTCCCACTCTTTGAGTAGGACTATCGGGAACAATTAATTGAGGATATTGGGTTTCTAATTCCTGTAATTCTCGAAGTAGGCGATCGTAAACAGCATCTTCCATAATTGGGTTATCAAGAACATAGTAAGCATAACCAGCTTCTTGAAGTTTTCCCCTTAATTGTTGAGTGTATTGCTCAATTTCTGGTGTTAATTTTGCCACGATTTATTGTTTCCTTACCTCAATTTTAGACAAAACAAATTAATGAGCACCAATTTACTCATCAGAAAAAAACCTTTTTAAATAGATTACACTCTTCGGAAAGACTGAGTTAACTACAAATACATAACTGCTACCTTTTGTCAAGTTTTATGTTAAGAAAGATATTTATAAACTATAGCTTTTTCAGGAGATGAAAAAAATTTCGATTTAGTCTTTCAAACATCTAGCTTTAGTCTTCGGTACTGATAACTGATAACTGATTAAACCAGAGCTTTTTCAGGAGATGAAAAAAATTTCGATTTAGTCTTTCAAACATCTAGCTTTAGTCTTCGGTACTGATAACTGATAACTGATAACTGATAACTGATTAAATTCCCTATAAATTCAAATCTAAAAACTCACTAAATTTCTTTTCTCTGATTGGTATTTTTACTTCCACACCTCCATTATTGCGACTTTTATCATCACCATTACCTGATTTTGTACCATTAACTTTTGTCTTAGGTTCATGTTCTACCTGAAATACATTTGCATAGAGATTAGCAATAATTTGTTTTCCGCTTTGAGTTAATTCCAAATAATTAAGAGCTGCAGGAATATAAGGATAAACCCCATTCCAGTAAAATTTCCCGTAGCTGCGTCGGAGATCCCCAGGAGATTTATAACCTAAAACTTTATTAGTACCAACTTCTTCAAATTCATAAAATAAAGCATTAATTTTGAGCAAATAATTCGGGTCACTTAATTGACCAATTAAATCTGCCGCCCTTGATAACCCAGAAAAATTATTTCTATCTTGATGAGTTTCTGCTTCCGGAACAGGAAAACGAGTTAATTCAATATTACGTTTTATTTGCTCCGCATCAATTAATCTATGACCACCAAAACGTTCATCTATTACTAATTTACCCCGGTCAACATGATAAGGTGTTAAGCTAGCTGCAGTAGCCCCATCTGATAAAGAAACCATCCCACCATCTATTCCTGTAGCATATCGACCTAATAATTCTTGGTCTTCTCGACAGACTCCCTTCGTATAGCCAATATCATGACACAATAAAGAAATAATATAATGTAACCAATCTTCAGGAGAAACTCCACCTTCACGAATGTGCTTACCCCGCAAAATTTCTTGCCCCACAAGAGTAACTAACATTGTGTGNATAAAGAAACCATCCCACCATCTATTCCTGTAGCATATCGACCTAATAATTCTTGGTCTTCTCGACAGACTCCCTTCGTATAGCCAATATCATGACACAATAAAGAAATAATATAATGTAACCAATCTTCAGGAGAAACTCCACCTTCACGAATGTGCTTACCCCGCAAAATTTCTTGCCCCACAAGAGTAACTAACATTGTGTGTTCAACATTGTGATATAATGCGTCACAATTAGCGATATTTTCCAGAGCCATATTTCCCGCCCAGGCAATAATTTCTGGATAGTCTGGTTTAAAACCACCATAAGTACGATGGTATCCTGCTTGTAGCTCCTTGACAAAAGTATCTATTAAGATTTCTGTTGGATTAAACATTACTATTTCTTTGCACTCCAGTATATAAGTGTTACTCTGATAGCTTGAGCTGTAGCAGTTAGCCGTTAATTTATCAATTTATCAGAACTTGCTTTTATAATTAGTTTAATTGCAAGTCTAAATATCAACAAACTATTTTTTTAGTTTGACTTTTCTATTGTCTGCTTAGTTTAAAATTAACAAAAATTTATGGCTTCGCCAACATACTTGTCAAAATAAGAAGATATATCGTTATAGGTCAGGTAAAAAGCAAAAGCCAAAAGGCAGAATTTTACTAAAACAAGGTGTTCAGTATATACCAATCTTCTAAACTTAATGGGTACTACTATAATACATGAATTTAAGAAATTATGGACATACAGATTAATCAGACTTGACACTCTGTAGCTATTATAGTTTTATTTTGGGGACATATACATACAAGAGGTATTTAGTATGTATGTCTTCAGTTTTTTAGTCAAAATCAGAACTCAGGAGTAGGAATTATAGATAAATTTGGCAAGACAGAACAATTAAATTTGAAGGCTGATTTTTATTTCAAAACTGATGTTGATTTTTCCTAAAACTATAAGTTAGGAGTCAGGGTTCAAAAGCTATTAGCTGGTTTCATTAATTGATAATTGATAATGGATAATTGATAATTACAAGAAGGTTAAAACCGTTACGGAATTGAATATCGGGAAATATCATTTCTTTTTTTTCCCTTAAAAGGGGAGGCTTCAAGGCGCGAATTATTTATTATNTGGATAATTGATAATTACAAGAAGGTTAAAACCGTTACGGAATTGAATATCGGGAAATATCATTTCTTTTTTTTCCCTTAAAAGGGGAGGCTTCAAGGCGCGAATTATTTATTATTTAATAATTAATAATTATTAAATAATAATTGGGTAAAAAAGCTTTTGCCTCAAATTTTGATTGAATAAATATTATCCCATCATCCCTAGCATATCTTGAGAGATAGAATTCTCTCTTAAGCTAAAACTACCAGAAAAGACTTATCAATAGTAATTAGATAGCTCTAAAATTGGTTCTATATTACTGACCTAAAGAAATCTAATTAAAAAGATTTCAATAATTAATAATTAACAATTAATAATTACCTCCTCTTATAAAGAAGAGGATTTTGCTCAAGGAAATTTTTTTCTTCTCTTGGTCGATTCGATATGGCGCACTTCTGAATGTTCCGCATTCATGTCTGCGAAAGGCGAAGTGCGTTTGTGTTTAGCTAACGCTAAACGACCGCTTTTTTCTCCATGAATGGAGAGTCTTTATACCTTAATTTTCGGTAAATACTAATATAATCAGACAAAGAAGTTATTCAGAAAAGTGTTATGGTAACTGCAACAGAAGAAGGTATTTTTAATGGTACTATAGTTGATCTTTTTAGGCCACCTCCGGATAATGGAGACGGAGGTAGTATGGGTAGTAATGGGACAAGTCCCGATGGAGGTGGAGGTTCTCCAAGTAGATTCACTGAAATTGTGCTGACAGAAGATGACGATGAGACTATTGGTACAGCAGGAGCAGATTCAATTGTGGGATCGGCAGATCGAGATTCTATAGATGCTAGAGATGGAAGAGATATAATTTTTGGCAATGAGGGTAATGATACAGTTCTGGGAGGATTGGGTGATGATTCCCTATTTGGTAATCAAGAACAGGATTCTCTCTTAGGGAATAATGGTGAAGATACATTGTGGGGTGGTAGGGATAATGACTTTCTAGATGGAGGTGATGGTGAAGATACACTTTTTGGTAATAGAGGGAATGACTGTCTTTTTGGAAATTTAGAGGATGATTGTCTATACGGAGGTAAAGGAAATGATTGTCTAGATGGAGGTGAAGGTAATGATACTTTAGTAGGCGATCGCGGGTCTGACACTTTAACAGGAGGAACCGGAGAAGATACATTTGTTCTTGCTGAAAACACAGGTGGTCTGAGTGCGTCAGAAGCAGACATTATTACTGATTATAATCCTGATGAAGATGATCGAATTGGATTAATTGATGGTTTGAGTCGTAATGACCTGCAATTTGAGACAACGGTTGTAGGAGGGGAAAATGGAGAAAATGGGGTAGTTATTAGGTTGGACAATGACGAAGAAGATTTTCTGGCAATAGTTATTGGAGTTGAAGAAGATGACCTTGACTTCACAATTATTTGAGACTACATTGGGGTTTGACTGTGAGAGGTGTGGCAGAAAATTCAGTTTTTATTAATATAGCTTGCGTATTTTCCAGACCCTGTACTCCCTACCCTATTCCCTATTCCCTATTCCCTCTTAGTATAATGCAAGGATTTCTTAATCTTAACAAACCATCTGGTATGACTTCCCACGACTGCGTAGCAAAGGTACGAAAGTTGCTACGTCTCAAGCGTGTCGGACATGGAGGAACTCTCGACCCTGCTGCTACTGGTGTTTTACCTATCGCGGTAGGAAAGGCAACTANACCCTGTACTCCCTACCCTATTCCCTATTCCCTATTCCCTCTTAGTATAATGCAAGGATTTCTTAATCTTAACAAACCATCTGGTATGACTTCCCACGACTGCGTAGCAAAGGTACGAAAGTTGCTACGTCTCAAGCGTGTCGGACATGGAGGAACTCTCGACCCTGCTGCTACTGGTGTTTTACCTATCGCGGTAGGAAAGGCAACTAGATTATTACAATTTCTCCCCTCACAAAAAGCTTATATTGGTACAGTCAGATTTGGTACGATCACTACTACTGATGACTTAGAGGGAGAAATTGTTCAATCTACACCAGCACCAGAATTAATGTTGTCTGATATTGAAGCAGTGCTGCCAAATTTCTTAGGTAAAATTGAGCAAGTACCACCGAGTTATAGTGCAATACAAGTACAAGGAAAGCGACTTTATGATTTAGCGCGTCAGGGAAAAACAGTTGAAGTTCCCACTCGCGTTGTTGAAGTATTTAATATAGAAATTCTTGACTGGCGACCTGGAGATTTTCCAGAAGTAGATTTGGCGATCGCTTGTGGTAGTGGTACTTATATTCGAGCGATCGCCCGCGACTTAGGAGCAATTTTAAATACTGGTGGAACTTTAGCTGCTTTAACCAGAACAGAAAGTAGTGGTTTTTCTAGGAAAAATAGTCTCACTTTTGCAGAAGTGGAAAATCAGTTACAGGAAAATAAATTTAGTCTTTTATCTATGGAAATAGCATTGGCACATTTACCAGGGATATTTTTAGTTGCTGAAGATGGAAAAAGATGGTGTCAAGGTCAACGTTTACCTTATCAAAAAAGATGGGAAATAGAATCTGAAAAAACTGATAATCATTTCCGAGTATACAATCTAGAAGGTGAATTTCTAGGTATTGGGCAATTAATCAAATCCGAACAAAATTTATTATTAGCACCTCAAGTTGTAATTAGTAATTAACTATTTTCTAGTGTTTTGGATATAAATATAGCAATCAGAAATGATTTATGATATATTTAATAATAATTAATATCAATCAAAATCCTTTGATATTCTGACTCCTTGACTCCTAATTATATCATGTCCGGATAATTAGTGATAAAAAAACTTTCTCCTTTTGATACTTCCTTTTTCCCACTTCCCTCCTGACTCCTGTACGGGCGTTAACGATAGTTATGCGAAGCTAACGGCCGTTTCGCGGAGCGACATGTTTGCGGAGCATTCCG
>NZ_LGSU01001378.1 GCF_002260545.1 Hydrocoleum sp. CS-953
CCTCCTGACTTCTGTACGGGCGTTTTGCTATCGCACAACTCCGTTAACGCGGAGCGACATATAAAGCGGAGCTTTGCGTTAGCACATGGCCATTTCCGTTCCGGAATGCTCCGCAAACGCCCCTACGACTCCNAGCGGAGCTTTGCGTTAGCACATGGCCATTTCCGTTCCGGAATGCTCCGCAAACGCCCCTACGACTCCTGAGGACTCTCTCGTTTATTTATAACTATTCAACCGGACATGATATTAGAGATAATATATTCCTGATGATAGCCCCTAATGCATCCTAGCAGACTCTCAATTTACGGCTAAATGCTGATAATTTTACAGAAATTTATTTTCATATTTCAAAATTAAAAACTCCCCTGTTTTTTAGGGGAGTTTAGTTATTTATTCTCAATAATTCCAACTTTAACAAAAGAGAAAAATATAAGTTTCTAGGGTAGGTTTAAATAAAAGGATCGACAATTAAACCCAAATATTAATTTTTCCTACCCACCCTAATTATTTCAGAATTAATGTGGCTATTAAGCTTGAGTTACCACTTCCTTTTCTTTTGCTAAAAACTTCTCTAATTCTGTCAACGCATCAGCATCAACTTTAGTTTGCATCGGACAGAATTTTGGTCCGCACATAGAACAAAATTCAGCAGTTTTATAGATATCCGCAGGCAAAGTTTCGTCGTGATATTCCTTTGCTCGATCAGGATCTAAAGATAATTCAAATTGACGGTTCCAATCAAAATTATAACGGGCAGCAGAAAGTTCATCATCTCTATCTCTCGCTCCCTGACGATGCCGAGCAATATCCGCAGCATGGGCAGCAATTTTATAAGCAATTAACCCATTTCTCACATCTTCAGCATCAGGTAAACCTAAATGTNTTAGGTTGCATCGGACAGAATTTTGGTCCGCACATAGAAGAAAATTCGAGAGTTTGATCTAGAAGTGCAGGCAAAGTTTCGTCGTGATATTCCTTTGCTCGATCAGGATCTAAAGATAATTCAAATTGACGGTTCCAATCAAAATTATAACGGGCAGCAGAAAGTTCATCATCTCTATCTCTCGCTCCCTGACGATGCCGAGCAATATCCGCAGCATGGGCAGCAATTTTATAAGCAATTAACCCATTTCTCACATCTTCAGCATCAGGTAAACCTAAATGTTCTTTCGGAGTAACGTAACATAACATGGCTGTACCATACCAACCTGCCATTGCAGCACCAATAGCAGATGTAATATGGTCATAACCAGGGGCAATATCTGTTACTAATGGACCTAAAACATAGAAAGGTGCTTCTGAACATTCTTCCATCTGTTTCTTGACGTTAAACTCAATTTGGTCCATTGGAACATGACCAGGACCTTCTACCATAACTTGGACATCATGTTCCCAAGCACGACGAGTTAATTGACCTAATGTTTTTAATTCTGCTAATTGTGCCTCATCAGAAGCGTCGTGAGTACAACCGGGTCGCAAAGAATCTCCTAAACTAAAGGAAACATCATATTTTTTGAAGATTTCGATGATTTCGTCAAAATGGGTGTATAATGGATTTTGCTTATGGTGGTGTAACATCCACTTAGCGATAATTCCACCGCCACGGGAAACTATACCAGTAATACGACTTCTGACTAAAGGTAGATGCTCAATTAACATTCCAGCGTGAATAGTTTGATAATCTACACCTTGTTGAGCGTGCTTTTCGATAACATGAAGAAAATCATCGGGAGTGAGATTTTCTATTCTGCCGTGAACACTCTCTACTGCCTGGTAAACTGGTACTGTACCTATAGGAACTGGGGAGGCGTTAATAATGGCAGTTCTAATTTCATCTAAATTACCGCCACCTGTAGATAAGTCCATCACGGTATCTGCACCGTATTTAATAGACAGTTTCAGTTTATCAACTTCCTGATTAATATCAGAACTATTAGGAGATGCACCAATATTAGCATTAACTTTACACCGAGAAGCAATGCCAATAGCCATTGGTTCGAGGTTGGTGTGGTTAATATTAGCAGGGATAATCATTCTACCCCTAGCTACTTCTGCGCGGATTAACTCAGCAGGGAGATTTTCTCGTTGGGCAACAAAGTCCATTTCTTCTGTGATGATTCCCTGACGAGCATAGTGCATTTGAGAGACATTGTTGTGTCCACTACGCTTGGCGATCCATTCTGTCCGCATATTTTTTCCCTTAAATAAACAGCTTCCCTCCGCTGGTATTAACCAGTCTCAGGTTCTAAGGGTATTTCTCAGCCTAAATATTTAGGCACCCCTAGCTTAACTTTTTAATATAGCATTTTTTTGGGATCGAGGGTAATTAATATCAAATCTGGTTGAATACTTATTATATAGTTGGAAGAGCAGGGGAGTAGGGGGAGAGAGGGAGTAGGGGAGATTGAATATTGAAGTGTAGTTATAGACATATACTATATAACCGGATTCTATATAAGTCAAAAGTTAAAAGTTAAAAGTTAAAAGTTAAAAAGAAATTGATGATTGACAACAAAAGGAAGAAGGTTGATTATTTATGTTACCTTGTTCCTGTACAAATTAAATTATTCTAAAAAATAATTAAGAGTTGAAAAATATTCTGCAAAAATTATTCTATTTTGTCTAATTATAAAAAGTCTAATAACCATGACTTTTATAGTCACAGTTATTAAGTATTTGGATGGCAATTTAAGATGGCGAGTTACAAATAGCATCTCCATTTGGAGATTCAAAATATGCCAAACATTCTAATTCTTGAATTTTGTCATCTTTATTGCGGTTATCTACTTCCAAATAATTTACTTTCTCTTGAAGTTGTTGAATTTGATTTTGACTATGTTGGTATAACTGACGCATATTTTTAATTGCATGAATTAGACTTAGTGCTAATTTACAAATTTCCTCTATTTTGTCTAACATTTTTTCCATTGTCATTTCAGATAAATTTTCAGGTTGGGATAGTTGAGTTTTTGGAGTATTAGAAGTCAACATTTTTTTCTCTCCAGTTTTGTTGGATGTGAACTTTGACTTTTCCAACTTAATTCCTTTATCTGTGGGGTAGATTGAAACTGTTTCTGTTTTTAAGTTTTGTTAAAATCCCTTGACTATTTGTCATTTTTAACAGGTACTCCGCCAAATTTATCAAAGGGAACTTTTTTTCCATCTATTGAGGTGAATGATTTAAGTTTATAACTAGCCTTAGCTGATAACTCGAAAGCTTTGATCAATGATTTATTTACTACAGTCAATTTTTGCCTGATAGAAGAGTCACGAATTGCTGCAAATTGACAGATAAAGAGAATCATTCCCCACCAAGAAAAACTGATTCTATGCCAACCCATATTTTTTTTCAGCTCTTGTTGTTCTTTAGGATGAAGTTTGGGATAAATTCCTCCCTTTTTATTAGCGTTATCAATTATGTCAATTAATTGCTTAACGCCATTTTTTATTCTTTTGAAATTAATACTATAATGTTTTTCTAGGCAAATTTCAAAAGCACCTTCTATCTCTTCTTTTAAAGTAGCTACAAACAAATCATAATCAGAATTAAATGGATAAGGTTTAAGAAAAATACTATCTGGAAAAAATTTGTACAACTGATTCTTTACCTTATTAGGTACAAGTTTAGTAGGTTGAGCGTGTACTCGTTTGACATACTTTTCTGCTACTTGAATAAGTTCCCATTGAGCTTTGTATAACTCTACACTCAGAACAATCAAATCATATTTATGTTTACTAACCTCTGGTTTATTCAAAGCTTCAGGCAGAGGATATACTTGATTATATATGAAGTTGTAACGCCAACATTCAGCTATATAAAGTTGAGTATTTCTTACTTTCTGCCATTCCTCCTTTTGCTCCTCAGTCCAACATTTTGCCAACAAACTTTCACTAGGCAAATTTTCCATAACCTGAGCAATTTTTTCCAATACTTCTCTTTCTTTTTGAGTCATTTTTTAAAAATTCACTGTAAATATCTCACAAATAATTTCACGCTTAATATAATTAAGCGTAGGCGGAGACTAGAGGAAGCTATATCGAGTAAAATTATAATTGTATTATTTAGNCTGGTTTATTCAAAGCTTCAGGCAGAGGATATACTTGATTATATATGAAGTTGTAACGCCAACATTCAGCTATATAAAGTTGAGTATTTCTTACTTTCTGCCATTCCTCCTTTTGCTCCTCAGTCCAACATTTTGCCAACAAACTTTCACTAGGCAAATTTTCCATAACCTGAGCAATTTTTTCCAATACTTCTCTTTCTTTTTGAGTCATTTTTTACCAATTCACTGTAAATATCTCACAAATAATTTCACGCTTAATATAATTAAGCGTTGGCGGAGCCTAGCGGCAGCTATATCGCCTAAAATTCTTATTGTCTTTTTTAGCTAAAAATATCTTAGGTAGGTGAGCATAAATAAACGTAATGAGTGTAGGGCGGGTTGAGTAGACTACAGCGCTTATGTCAAGCCTTTCAGTTAAACCCGCCCCTACAATTTTTTCCACATTTAATTAGACCTACTGGACCGACACATCTAAAATGGTGCGTTACGACAGATTGTTAAATACCTTTCATAGTCTAGGTTGTAGCTGTCTAACGCACTCTACTGGACTGTTTCATCTAAAATGGTGCAATANCCCTACAATTTTTTCCACATTTAATTAGACCTACTGGACCGACACATCTAAAATGGTGCGTTACGACAGATTGTTAAATACCTTTCATAGTCTAGGTTGTAGCTGTCTAACGCACTCTACTGGACTGTTTCATCTAAAATGGTGCAATAGTAGGGGCGGATTTTAGTTGAAATTTTCATATTCACCCTAAGATTAAGTAAACCCGCCCTAATGCAGAGTTTTAGCTGTGTCGGTCTACTACAAGTTTTCCACTATTTTAGCTGTGTCACGCCACTACTAGCTTTTGACTTTTAACTTTTAACTTCTGACTTCTGACTTCTAACTTTAAAGATTTAGGCCCCTTTTTAGGGTAGTCTAGAAAGAATGACCAAATTTATTAATTTCAATAGAAAAAATGACAGTATCTGCCTCTACTCGTACCGTTCGGATCGGTTCCCGCAAAAGTCAACTCGCCCTAGTTCAAACCTATTGGGTGCAAGAAGAACTCCAGAAAAATTTCCCAGACATTACATTTGAAGTCGAAACTATGTCTACCCAAGGGGACAAAATTCTAGATGTGCCCCTAGCAAAAATTGGGGATAAAGGACTTTTCACTAAAGAACTAGAAGTGGGAATGCTGGAAAAGAAAACTGACTTGGCAGTTCATTCTCTCAAAGACTTACCTACTAATTTACCAGAAGGTTTGATGTTGGGTTGCGTCACCGAACGGGAAAACCCAGCAGATGCTTTGGTAGTACATGAAAAGTTCAAAGATAAACAACTTGAGACTTTGCCAGAAGGTGCTGTTATTGGTACGTCTTCTCTGAGACGTTTAGCACAACTCCGTCACCATTACCCCCACTTAGAATTTAAGGATGTTCGTGGTAATCTGAATACTAGACTGGCAAAATTGGATGCTGGTGAGTATGATGCCATTATTTTAGCTTTTGCTGGTTTGCATAGATTAGGAATGGGCGATCGCATTCATCAAGTTATACCCCCAGAAGTGTCTCTTCATGCAGTTGGGCAAGGTGCTTTAGGAATAGAATGTCGTGAGGGAGATAGTTATATTCTTGATTTATTGAAGAGTTTGGAACATACTACCACTGCTCAGAGATGTTATGCGGAACGTGCTTTTTTGAGAGAGTTGGAAGGGGGTTGTCAAGTTCCCATTGGTGTTAATACTCAAATAGAAGGAGAACAACTGACTTTAACTGGTTTAGTTGCTAGTTTAGATGGTAAGAAATTGGTTAAAGATGTTGTTATTGGTGCTGCTGCTGAGGCGGAACAAATAGGTCTTGAATTAGCTAGAAAGTTGAGAGAACAAGGTGCCCAAGAAATTTTAGATGCAATTTTGGCAGAAATTGACCGTAGTTAATTTTGAAGTTATCTATAAACTTGGAATATTTGGCTGAGATATCTGAGTTATAGGGGCGAGTTTAAAAATAAATATTGAGGTGATATTTTTGATACTTCAACAGAAATCTAATTCGCCCCTAAAAAAATTAGAATATCTGATTAGTTATATAGAAGCCCTAACAGTATCTTGGGCTTTGTTGCGAGTTNCGAAACGGCCGTTAGCTTCGCATAACTATCGTTAACGCCCGTACAGAAGTCAGGAGATTAAGAAATACTCAGAGGGGAAAAAGGTAGAAAAATGCCCCCACCTTCCCACACTTCCCACACTCCGCACCCCCATCATGTATAAAAAAATAAATACCTTCAGGGGTTATATAGTAATTCCCAGAGTTATGAAGTACAGTAACAACAATTTGTAAACCAGTTGCGAATATCTTTTTGAGTAACTTGTAATGGTACTTTTTTTTTCTAAAGTCCAGTTAATAGGAAAATAAATAGTGTCCATTAACTCTCCAATGATTTTCAAGGAAAAAGTTATTTCTAATCTGTTCTTTGTTAAAGCCAACCTCACTATACTTTTTACAGCAGTTTTCAAATGGATAAACCACAGTCGATTTGCACAGGGGGCATAATCGAAGACTTGTATTCGGTTGCAACTTGAGGATGTAGAGCTTTGAAACTAGCCTTTGCCTCCTGACTCCTGTACGGGCGTTTTGCTATCGCACAACTCCGTTAACGCGGAGCTTTGCGTTAGCACATGGCCATTTCCGTTCCGGAATGCTCCGCAAACGCCCCTACGACTCCTGACTCCTACAAAAGTTTTGTGNATTTCCGTTCCGGAATGCTCCGCAAACGCCCCTACGACTCCTGACTCCTACAAAAGTTTTGTGGTTTACTCAACTGAAAAGCGCTGTAAGAGACTTGCGTGTAAATAACTTGCCAGGTAAACTAAAGAGTGAGCTAATGGGAATCCTTCTAAAATAGATCAAATAAAGGAAAAAATATGACGAATAACATTGAAAATAAAGTTGTTGTAATCACGGGTGGTAGTAGCGGCTTGGGTGAGGCGACAGCAAGGCATTTGTCAAGTTTGGGTGCGAAGATTATTCTCGGCGCTCGTCGTGAAGATAAGCTTCAAGCAATCGTAAATGATTTAAAAGCAGTGGGTGGCGAAGCAGACTATCTGGTAACGGATGTAACAATCAGAAGTGATGTTGAGGCGCTGGTACAAAAGGCTATCGATGCTTTTGGCCGCGTTGATGTAATGATAAATAATGCGGGTATCATGGCTATCGCCCCGATGAATGCACTAAAAGTGGATGAATGGGATCGCATGATTGATATCAACATCAAAGGTGTTCTCTATGGTGTGGCTGCCGCACTGCCTGTCTTTGAAAAACAGGAAAGTGGNGAAGTGATGTTGAGGCGCTGGTACAAAAGGCTATCGATGCTTTTGGCCGCGTTGATGTAATGATAAATAATGCGGGTATCATGGCTATCGCCCCGATGAATGCACTAAAAGTGGATGAATGGGATCGCATGATTGATATCAACATCAAAGGTGTTCTCTATGGTGTGGCTGCCGCACTGCCTGTCTTTGAAAAACAGGAAAGTGGTCACTTTATCAATATATCCTCTATCGCAGGGGTGAAAGTCTTCAGCCCCGGTGGGACAGTCTATAGCGGCACAAAATTTGCTGTGCGCGCCATTAGTGAAGGTTTGCGTCATGAGGTAGGGGGTAAGATTCGCACCACAACCATTGAACCCGGTGCAATTGAGTCTGAGTTAAAACATGGTTCATCTGATAAAGGTGGCGCTGCTGCTGTGAAAGAACTCTATGAAAATAATGCAATTCCTGCGGATTCTATAGCGCGCGCAATTGCTTATGCGATTGAACAACCTGCCGATGTGGATGTGAACGAAATCATTATCCGTCCAACTGTGCAGGAATTCTAGGCTTAGTAGATTACAAAGTCTGTTTCAGGGAGAGGATTTCTCAACAAGCGCGGTACTTTGATATTTTTTAGTTCAAAAATGGCTTCAGACCTAGTAATAGCAAGGTAAATACCTCACAGTGCGAAAAATACCTGGAACCTAGATATATCAATAAAACAGTTTATTTAAGGTCAAAGCACTATTGTATAATGTTTTGACCTTATTTTTAACCTATTTTTTTCTAAAGTCCAGGGGCTTTGTGGCATAAAAGTAGGGATAGAACATCCATTCCGCTTTGGTTCACATATCAAATGCGTTTGATATGCGGCTGCTATATCGATCTATTTCGCAATTATTGATGTTCTATTCATCTATTGTNGATAGAACATCCATTCCGCTTTGGTTCACATATCAAATGCGTTTGATATGCGGCTGCTATATCGATCTATTTCGCAATTATTGATGTTCTATTCATCTATTGTCCAATAGTTAGGGTTTGCCGACGAAATATCAAAACCTTTACAGGTAAAAGTTTCAGCCTTTTTCTGTCTTATATTGATGTTTGATTCATCTATTGTCCAATAGTTATAGCAGTTTCCGCGCAGAAGTGAAGTACATATGCACTTGCTTGTGCAGCAACTATATACTTTCATGCAACAAAGCCAAGTCCAGGTAATATCAAATCTAGATAATTACTATATCCAAGTCATTGCGACTGCAACAGAGTGGAAGGAAGCAATCTACCAAACTCTTGAGATTCCTTCCTATCGTCGCAATAGTGGTCAATTGCTGGGAGAANTTCATGCAACAAAGCCAAGTCCAGGTAATATCAAATCTAGATAATTACTATATCCAAGTCATTGCGACTGCAACAGAGTGGAAGGAAGCAATCTACCAAACTCTTGAGATTCCTTCCTATCGTCGCAATAGTGGTCAATTGCTGGGAGAACAAGGAAGAAGTAATGCAAGTCATGAAGTGAAAACCGCTATAATATTTATCCCAAAATTTCAGCAACGCTTTTAACAAAAGTGAAGCCCTAAGTTCTGTCCATACTTAGGGCTTCGTTTTATCACTCAATTGACACGCGATCGCTTTTAATTCTCGGTTTTAGTTTGTTATCATCGTGCTTTTCCAGTTAAGCTATCCCGGCATATAAGTTATATACAAATTGAAGCCAGGAGCAGGATACGAGCCTGCATATCAATGATATTTTTCCTCGAAATTTGTTCTCGCGACAGTGATGAATATTAAGCTTGGAGTAATAGCTTAATCTTGAGATTGTACAAAATATCGCCTCTTCCCATTGGGCTACTTCGTTTATCAAACGAAGGTCAGAATCGAACTGACACTATAATACTTGTACGGTTTAAATTAAAGTTTGAGATTGAATTTGTACTCCAATTTAATAATAACTCAAACTATAAATTTTGACAACTAATTATTAGACATCTCCAATAATAAAAACAGGAAATCAATTATCGCAAATAAATTATCAATTCTTTCCCCCTACTCCCTACTCCCTACTCCCTACTCCCTGTTTTCTATTGAAATAAATATTGAAAAATACGCTCTCCTACTCTTTGCTCTTCTACTTCAGAANAATAATAAAAACAGGAAATCAATTATCGCAAATAAATTATCAATTCTTTCCCCCTACTCCCTACTCCCTACTCCCTACTCCCTGTTTTCTATTGAAATAAATATTGAAAAATACGCTCTCCTACTCTTTGCTCTTCTACTTCAGAATTATTAGCTTCTTCACGAGCAAATTTAACAGCTTGAGACAGCTTTTCTAACTTTTCCAACATTTCATTAACCCGACGTGCAGGCAATGCGCCAGAAAATTTGACCGTGCGCCAATAACCAATAGTCACATCTTCATAATATACCTCCACTTGCGCGGGGTGATGTTCCGTCGCTTCTGCTTTAACATGGTTGCGGGGAGTTTTGAAAGTCCGCAATGTTTGAACTGGTTCCGTTGCCCAACAGTCAGAAGACTGATCAAACGTCCAAGTATCCGCAGCATCCAAAACTGGTAGCTTTTTGATAAAAGCGCGTAAGTCTGTCAACTGCTTTTCTAGGAATAGCAGATAACTAACTGGAGCTTGAGTTAACAAGGTTTGACCATCCACAACCACATCAGCGCGGGCAGTACAGTTTGTCCAATCTTTAGTTGCTGTCACATCCAACAACTTTGTTAATACCTCGGCTGTCTTGCGGATAATTTCTTCTGCTTTAACCTCCACCTTTTTCGACTCTGGGGGGAGTTGTTCTCCCTCCTCATCTTTAGGGCGATAGGTTCGAGAAATACCCGAAAGTAAAGCAGGTGTATGCTAAGAGGTTGGAGCGTGAGCGAGGGAGGGCGAGGACCGACTTTTGATTCCTTTTTCTATGGCGATGATTTGGTTNGACCATCCACAACCACATCAGCGCGGGCAGTACAGTTTGTCCAATCTTTAGTTGCTGTCACATCCAACAACTTTGTTAATACCTCGGCTGTCTTGCGGATAATTTCTTCTGCTTTAACCTCCACCTTTTTCGACTCTGGGGGGAGTTGTTCTCCCTCCTCATCTTTAGGGCGATAGGTTCGAGAAATACCCGAAAGTAAAGCAGGTTTCTGCAAAGCTTTTTGAGCTTCCGCTAGTTCCTGCACTGACCGACTTTTGATTCCTTTTTCTATGGCGATGATTTGGTTTAGTCGTGCCATCTGGATATATTGTCCATTTATTCAATTGTATTTGTATTATTTGTATTATATTGTATTTTTTACCAACTGTCTACTACTTCATCTACTTTGTTATCTTTTTTAGGATTGGAATTATCAAACACACTGGAGAGAATTTTAATCCAGATATTACCATAAATATCGCCTCTTATCTGCTGTTGATAAATAAATAAGTTAGGTGAGTGAGAACTAGATCGCTCTTATGTCAAGACTTTCGCTTAAACTCGCCCCTACATTTTTTTTAACGTTTAATTAGATTTACCTACTTAGCGATCGCAACAGCCTACTTAGAGATAAAATAAATATTGTTGAGTTTTAGTGAAGTAAAAGCAATGAGTTTAGGAAAAGATTTATTTAAAGCATACAGCAAACCTATCAAAGAAAAAGATTTATTTAAAGCACTGAATAAATCTACTCAAGCCATATCTGATATTAGTATTTCTGCGGTCAAACAATCAAAAAATATTCGTTTAAATCAAAAAACTCAAGATAAGATAATTAAAGATAATTGGAAGTCAGTAAACTGGTTGCGATCGCTGCTTGTTAGAAAGTAACTATACTATCTTCAAGTCGATAGTAATTGCTCAATTTTATCAGTTTTATATACCCCACCTTTGAAAACTTGGTGGGTAATTATCATCTATCAAATGTAAATATTAAAATCTTTTTTTAGTAGAGAAAAATTTGTAATTTTGATGTCTATTGATTAAAATTATTTAATCCCAATTCCCATGCATTAATGCTATACTTGATTAAGACTTCAGTTATTAAGTAATTACTTTGGGAGAATTACCTTTTTCCTGATTTGAGACAATTTAATCTTTGATTATCCTTATTTTTACTTCTCCCGTACGGACGTTGCACAGGCAAAAATGCGTTTTCCGTTCCGGAATGCTGCCTCTTACAGAGGAGCTGCGCTAACGCTTTTTCCTTCGGAA
>NZ_LGSU01001379.1 GCF_002260545.1 Hydrocoleum sp. CS-953
AAAATCACTAACTAAATATATCTGTTTTCATTTTATTTTTTTTGTAATCTAAGTTATTTCCCAACAACTCTATTAAATAATTTTGGTTTAAAGCCTCCCCTTTGAAGGGGAAAAAAAGAAATGATATTTCCCAATCTTCAATTCCGTAAAGGTTTTAACCAGAGGTAATTATCAATTATCCATTATCAATTATCAATTATTGAACTTCCCTATACAAGACCTATGCTACCGGACATGATATAACGAGGAGACGCGCTCGGAGTCCCACCAACCTTCAGCGCCAGGAGTGAATATAAGACCGGGTTGATTAATTTGTGTTGATTTCATCTCAGACATTATTTGCGTTCCAATGATTTAATTAAGGGATGACCGTTATTAAGTAGTTCCTTCAGTTGATCAAATGCTGTTGACTTTTGACGAACATGAGCATCAATAAATAAACCTATTGTTTCTGCCATGAGAGAACGAATTTCATCTTCTGGTTGAGTTGCAGGAAAGTCGAGAAAAGATGTACCAGTGGTAGAGTCAAATGGATAAGCAAAAGAAAAGTGGTTAGCTCCCTCGACTAACATCAAATAGCTATCATTTCTTCCTCCTGAAATTGCTTCGTGAAATGTCCGCGATACTGGTGTTGTGGCTTCTTGCCAAATAGTATCATAAAGGTTACTACTATTAGCAATGACTCCATCGCGAGTACCACCTATTAACAATACTGGTAGCAAGTCAGGGAGAGGTAAAATTGTTGCTGCTTCATATCCCATCATTGTACCTGCTGCTGTATGTACACCATAACCAAAAGCAGCTACCACTTGCGAGAAAAAGTTAGGACTAGCACTTTCTATTGCCACCCTGCCACCAGCAGAATGTCCACCCAAAATAATTTTTTGTAGGTCAAGCATACCAGCTAGGATGCTTTCTGAGTTTATGCGTTCCAACTCTGTTAGCAGTGCTGGTAAAGCTGAAGCAGTGGGAGCAGTACCATAAGTATCAGGAGCTAACATTGCAATATCAATGCCTGGTGTCAAACTAATTGTACCAGGAAAGTTTTCTGCAACCCAGGCAAATGTTACCACTACCATTCCCCGTTCAGACAACTTAATAGCTAGCCATTTGTAAAGTTCGGGGTTGGTGTTAAAGCCATTGAATAATATCACTACTGGAAAAGGAGCTTGTTGGGGGTCGGCAGGGACAATACCCTGATTTTGTTCTTGTTTACTACCTGACATTTTGCCTGGGTAAAACACTTTCAGGTGAATGGTATCGTATGGTGGTTGAGAGTTTTCAACTTTGGTTGCTCGGTAAAAAGCTCGAATGTTCATTTTAGTATTAGTATTTTGTGACTTTGTTGTTATAATACCACTGTTTCTTACCCAGGTCTCAGACGTGACTCTGATTTTGGTTCGTAATTATACATCCAGTTTTCCAAATTTTCACGTTCTTGCTGTAACTGTTGGTTATTTTGCTGGAACGGTTGATAATAGAGTTTCTCCCGCTCCGCACTATGGGTTTGAATAATTGCTGTACGCTGAATGCGACGGTTATCGTAGTTAGCAAGTGCAGTTTGTAAGTCTGAGAAGTTACGCAAACACTCAGCAAGTTCATAAGCGTCTTCAAAAGTAGTATTAGCTCCTTGTCCTGCTGCTGGTGTCATCGGATGAGCTGCATCTCCCAATAATGTCACCCTAGCATAACTCCATTGCTTCAATGGTAGTCTGTCACATATCGATCCTTCTAATATTCCTTCAGGATCTGTCTGTGCTATCAATTCTCTTACTGGTTCCATCGAATTAGCAAATTCTCTAAGGACACGAGACTTTGCTTCAGCAAGAGTAGAAGAAAGTGTAGAGTCTGGCAATAGCTTCCGCGCTAACCAACTCATATTTCCTTCCCCTACACCTAAGAGGAATACTATACTTTCTTCTCCTTTCATTAAGATGACTTCATGTGGTTGTAGTAACTCATCTTGATAATTGACAACAGCTCGCCAAGACATACTGCCAACATATCGAGGTTCCCCGTCACTAATCAATATTTCTCTAACTTTAGAGTTTACCCCATCAGCTCCAATTAGCAAATCTGACTCAACAGTTTTTCCATTCTTAAAATGGGTGATGACGCTGTTTTCATTTTGTTCAAAACCAATGCAACAATGATTCAGGTGAATGACTTCTGATGGTAGATATGATGCTAAAATTTGTTGTAAACGACACCACCAGATAGTTAATGTTGGTTGTCCGTATTTTTTAATCATCGGACTTTCATAGGTCATAATAGTTTCTCCAGTGCTTGTTTTCAAAGTCACTTTGTCAACTTGACAACCTGAACATTTTAGTATATCTACTATACCTGGCTTAATTGCATCTAGGCATCTCAAACCATTAGGGTGCAAACCCACACCTGCTCCCACTGGAAGAAATTCCCTGGCTTTCTCATAGACATGAGCATCAATACCTTGTTTTCTCAGAGCGATCGCTGTTGCCAAACCACCAATACCTCCACCGATAATGGCGACTTTCTCTACAACAGGTTTTGACGTTTCTATCATTTTGCTTGTTTCCTTCGTATTGGTATTTGTTATTATACTGTAAGTGTTTTTTTCCAAGGTTTTAGACGGGACTCTGATTTTGGATCGTAATCATACACCCAATGTCGAAACTCATCAAAATTCTGCTGTGACTGTTGATTTGTTTGTTGAGTAGGTTGATAATAGCGTTTTTCACCCTCTGCACTACGACTTTGAATAATTGCGGTGCGCTGGATGCGTCGGTTGTCGTAGTTAGCAAGAGCAGTTTGTAAGTCTGGGCAATTACGCAAACACTCAGCAAGTTCATAAGCGTCTTCAAAAGTTGTATTAGCTCCTTGTCCTGCTGCTGGGGTCATTGGATGAGCAGCATCTCCCAATAACGTCACCCTACCATAACTCCATTGCTTCAATGGCAGTCTGTCACATATCGGCCCCTCCAAAATGCGTTCAGGAACTGTCTGTGCTATCAGTTCTCTTACTGGTTCCATCCAATTTGCAAATTCCTGGAGAACGCGAGACTTTGCTTCAGCAGCAGTAGAAGAAAGGGAGGAGTCTGGTAATAGTTTTCGAGCCAGCCAACTTATATTTCCTTCCCCAACATTGAGTAGGTAAACTATACTTTTTTCTCCTTTCATCAAAATGACTTCATCTGGTGGCAGTAGCTGATATTTGCGTTCGAGAACAGCTCGCCAAGACATACTACCAACATATCGAGGTTGCCCGTCACCAATTAATGTTTGTCTCACTGCGGAGTTTACCCCATCCGCTCCAATAAGTAAATCTGCTTGAGCGGTTTTTCCATTGTCAAAATGTGTAACGACATTGTTTTCATTTTGTTCAAAGCCAATACAACGATGATTCAGATGAATGACTTCTGATGGTAGTTCTGATGCCAGAATTTGTTGCAACCGCCACCACCAAATAATTAACAGTGGATGCCCATATTTTTCCATCATGGTACTTTCGTTAGTCCTAATTGTTTCTCCAGCACTTGTTTTTACAGTCACTCTCTCTACTTGACAACCGGAACGTTTTAGTGTATCTACTATACCAGGTTTAATCGCATCTAGGCATCTTAAACCATTAGGTTGCAAACCTAAACCTGCTCCCACTGGACAAAATTCCCTAGCTTTCTCATAGACATGGGCATCAATACCTTGTTTTCTCAGAGCGATCGCTGTTGCTAGACCACCAGGCCCAGCACCAATAATGGCAACCTTTTCTACCACAGGTTTAGAAGTTTCTCTCATTTTACCGAATAATTAAGGTTTAAAGCCTCTCCTTTCAAGGAGAAACAAGAAAAAATTTTCCTTTTGTTCAATCCTCTTCCTAAAAGGAAGAGGTAATTATCAATTATCCATTATCAATTATTGAATGGTTTCCTTTTTTTTGGTATTTGTTGTTATACTATAGTGCTACGCATTAAGGCTCTTGACATTTCTAAATCCTAAAACCCTTTATTAGTCTACTATTCCCTATTCCCTATTCCCTATTGCTCTTGACATTTCTAAATCCTAAAACCCTTTATTAGTCTACTATTCCCTATTCCCTATTCCCTATTCCCTAGCGCGTAGCGCTATACTGTTTCTTTCCAAGGTTTCAGACGCGACTCTGATTTTGGATCGTAGTCATACATCCAATGTCGAAACTCTTGACTTTCCTGCTGTGACTGTTGGTTTGTTGGCTGAGTAGATTGATCTAAGCCTTTCTCACCCTCTCCTGTAAAAGCTTGAATCATTGCTGTACGATAAATGCGACGGTTGTCGTAGGCACTGAGAGCTGTTTGCAGGTCTGGAAAGTTACACAGACATTCGGCAATTTCATAAACATCTTCAAAAGTAGTATTTGCTCCTTGCCCTTCCAGTGGTGACATGGGATGAGCTGCATCTCCCAATAAAGTCACTCTACCATAACTCCATTGCTTTAATGGCGCTTTGTCACAGATTGGCCTTTCTAATATCCGTTCAGCATCAGTTGTTTCCATTAGTTTCCGCACAGGCTCGATCCAATCAGCAAACTCTTTGAGAACACGAGACTTAACCTCAGCAGCAGTTGTGGAAAGAGAGGAGTCTGACAATACCTTCCGAGCGCTCCAGTACATATTTCCCTCCCCTAAGTTAAGCAGGAATAATAGACTTTTTTCTCCCTTCATAATTATCATTTCATTTGGTGGTAGTAGATCGTTGTTCTTGTTATAATTCATGACAGTATGCCAAGACATAGTGCCAAGATATCGAGGTTCCCCGTCACCAATCAATATTTGTCTTACTGTAGAGTTTACCCCATCGGCTCCAATGAGCAAATCCGACTCGACAGTTTTTTCATCCTCAAAGCGGGTGATGACGCTGTTTTCATTTTGTTCAAAACCTATACAACAATGATTCAAGTGAATGACTTCTGCTGGCAGTGCCGATGCTAAAATCTGTTGCAAATGCCACCACCAAATAGTTAATGTTGGTTGTCCGTATTTTGCCATCATGGTAGTTTCGGTAGTTCTAGCTCCAATGAGCAAATCCGACTCGACAGTTTTTTCATCCTCAAAGCGGGTGATGACGCTGTTTTCATTTTGTTCAAAACCTATACAACAATGATTCAAGTGAATGACTTCTGCTGGCAGTGCCGATGCTAAAATCTGTTGCAAATGCCACCACCAAATAGTTAATGTTGGTTGTCCGTATTTTGCCATCATGGTAGTTTCGGTAGTTCTAATTGTTTCTCCGGTGCTTGTTTTCACAGTCACTCTCTTGACTTGACAACCTGAACGTTTTAGTGTATCAGCTATCTCTGGTTCAATAGCATCTAGACATCTCAAACCATTGGGCACTAAACCTAGACCACCTCCCACTGGACGAAATTCCCTGGCCTTTTCATAGACATGGGCATCAATACCTTGTTTTCTCAGAGCGATCGCTGTTGCTAGACCACCAGGCCCAGCACCAATAATGGCAACCTTTTCTACCACAGGTTTAGAAGTTTCTCTCATTTTGCTTGTTTCCTTGTTTTTGGTATTTGTTGTTATATTGTAACTGTTTCTTTCCAAGCTTTCAGACGCGACTCTGATTTTGGATCGTACTCATAAAGCCAATTTTGAAACTCTTGAAAATCCTGGGGTGACTTTTGCTTGGTTTGTTGACTCGGTTGAGAGAACTGCTGTTTATCACCTTTAGCACTATGGGTTTGAATAATTGCTGTGCGCTGTATACGACGTTTATCGTAGGTACTGAGAGCAGTTTCTAGGTCTGGAAAATTGCCCAGACACTCAGCAAGTTCATAAGCATCTTCAAAAGTGGTATTAGTACCTTGCCCTGATGATGGTGGCATCAGATGAGCAGCATCTCCCAATAGCTGTATACGACGTTTATCGTAGGTACTGAGAGCAGTTTCTAGGTCTGGAAAATTGCCCAGACACTCAGCAAGTTCATAAGCATCTTCAAAAGTGGTATTAGTACCTTGCCCTGATGATGGTGGCATCAGATGAGCAGCATCTCCCAATAGAGTCACCCTACCATAACTCCATTGCTTTAATGGTAGTCTCTGGCAGATCGGAGTTTCTAAGATGCGTTCAGCATTGGTGGCTTCGATCACTTTCTGTACTAATTCGTTCCAATTAGCATATTCTTTGAGAACACGAGACTTTGTTTCAGCAGGAGTAGAGGAAAAAGATGCTTCTGATAATACCTTCTGAGCAATCCAGTTCATATTTCCCTCCCCTAAATTGAAGATAAATAATAGACTGTCTTCTCCCTTCATTATAATGGCTTCATCAGGTGGCAGTAGCTCCTCTTTATAGTCAAGAACAGCACGCCAAGACATACTACCAAGATATTGAGGTTCCCCATCACCAATCAATTTTTGTCTGACTACAGAATTTGCACCATCTGCTCCAATGAGTAGATCGGCTTGGGCAGTTTTTCCAATAACATTGTTTTCATTTTGTTCAAAGTCAATGCAACGATGATTCAGATGAATAACGTTTGGTGGGAGAAATGATGCCAGAATCTGTTGCAACCGCCACCACCAAATAGTTAATATTGGTTGTCCGTATTTAGCCATCATGCTACTTTCGCTAGTTCTGATTGTTTCCCCACTGATTGTTTTCAAGGTAGTTCTCTGGTGTTGACAACCTGAATTTTTTAGAGTATTCAATATGCCTGGTTGAATGGCATCCAGACATCTCAGACCATTAGGCATTAAACCTAAACCTGCTCCTACAGGACGAAAATCTCTGGCCTTTTCATAGACATGGGCATCAATACCTTGTTTTCTCAGAGCGATCGCTGTTGCTAGACCACCAGGCCCAGCACCAATAATGGCATCTCAGACCATTAGGCATTAAACCTAAACCTGCTCCTACAGGACGAAAATCTCTGGCCTTTTCATAGACATGGGCATCAATACCTTGTTTTCTCAGAGCGATCGCTGTTGCTAGACCACCAGGCCCAGCACCAATAATGGCAACTTTCTCCACAACAGGTTTAGAAGTTTCTCTCATTTTGCTTGTTTCCTTTTTTTTGGTAAACAAAAAACTAAAAAATAGTATACAATACCACAAATATATTCTTAAAAATATTTTCTTAAATTATCGTAATACCCTTGTTTATTATTTTATTCATGTTATTATTCTGAATGAAAGAAAAAACAAACTGCTTACGTTAGATAGCAAAAAGCTAGTCTCAAGCAGCAAGTTACTTCCAAGGAAGTTATATTAATGAGTTTACCTGTTCAGGTTTCACCAGCGACCAATGATCTAACCTTGTCCCAAAGTCAGACGTTGTCAGAAGTGGTGAAAGTCAAAATTCCGAAATCTGAGGTAGTCCCCAAACTAGATGTCTATTTTCTCGCCGATACAACCGGTAGCATGAGGACAGCTATCGCTTCAGTCAAAAGCGGCATCATGGAGATCCTAACCAGAATTCAGTCCCTAGGATCTGATGTCTGGTTCGGGGTTGGCGACTACAAGGACTTTCCGGCTCCGGTTGACGATGAGCATCCCTACGCCTTCAAGAACCAGTGTAGCTTGAGCGCCGATATCACCACCGTCAAAGCGGCGATCGATGCCTGGACGACCACCCCCGGTAAAGATACTCCTGAAGCTCAATTCTATGGGCTAGATCAGGTGGCCGAATCACCTGGAGGCCAGATTGGTTGGCGTGCCGATGCCAAGCGTGTCATCGTCTGGTTTGGTGATGCCGCTGGTCACGACGCAGTATGCAAGGAAATCTCGAACCTATCCTACGACATCACGGAGGCATCACTCACTGCTAAGTTAGTTGCAGAGAAGATTAAGGTGCTGGCACTGTCTATGAGCACCAACTATCGTGCCCCGGCTGGGCTAGACGATGATCCGAAAACGAGAGCAACCGCGTACAAGTCTAAGTGCGGAGAGCCTGGGGGAACCCCCGGACAAGCCACCAGGATAGCCAATGCCACGGGTGGCAAACCGATCCAAGGTGTCGATGAAGATACGGTTGTTCAGCAGATCGAGACTGAGTTGATAGCACAGATCGCTGAGATCGGGAACGTGCGCCTGGTAGCAAGCGGTGCCACAAAACCTTTTGTACAAGCGATTGCACCTGTCACGGGTTACAGTTCCCTCAGCAGAGACCAAGACCATGAACTTGCCTTTGATGTGTCCTGGGTAGGCACTGTGTCCGGTACCAGTGAGCCCCAGATATTCAACGGCTCTCTCGATGTCATCGCCGATGGAGAAGTCGTTGGCGGTAAGACAGTCAAAATTACAGTACCATTTTCAGCTCCACCACTACCCCCAATTTATCCCGAGGAGGATGTTCCCATGATACGCCCAGAGAATGTTTCCGGTACCTGGATGTTTATTCACCAAGTTACTGGCACTTATATGCAAGCTATAGGTTACAATCCCAATGTCAACGATTATGTGCATCTTTGGAACCAAGATCCTCCTAATACTAATGCCGGATACCAAGGACACCTGTGGGTTTTGTCCAAGCAGAGTGATGGAACTTACCGCATCCAAAACTGGGAGAAAGATGTCACCTTTAAGGAGCAATTGTATCTCCAAGCACCTGCAAAACCAGGGGTTGATAAGATTGTAACTTTGCAACGCCTCAGCCAAAGTGAGTTGCAGTCTTGGATATTGGTTCCAGTCAGTGGCGATCCCGATACTTATGCTATCCAACCAAAGGCATTCCCTGAATATGCCATAGGTACTTCTACCAATGCTTTGACCAATGGCATAGCACTGGTCACAAACCGCACCTGGGGAAGACCAACTTTCCATCAATATTGGCGACTGAGCAAGGATTACACTGGGGGAAATTAAAATACTTTTTCCCTGATGAACAGTTGATTTAGTTGTCATCTTGACGCTTCACTAGATCGGTTGCTCCCATTGTAATGGTAGTTTTTCCGTTTCCTCAAAAATTATTAATATTATGTTCGGATAATCACTTATAATAAAGTGTTTGTTTGTAGAATAGCTCTCAGCCCTATATACAGTTAGGGCTAGAGCAATTCTACGAGCCTTAATTATAAGTATTCAACCGAACATGATATTAGATACCTCCAATAATAAAAAATAAAATCAATTATTGCTCATAAACTATCAATTCTTTCCCCCTACTCCCTACTCCCTTTTTGATCGAGATGCCTTTTAATTAACCCAATACTCTTAGTATTCTAGCAATATACTCAGCCCTCCATTGCTCCCGCTCCTCATTTACTTGTGCATCTGGCTGATAATTTTCAATGTCTTCGGAGGAAATAATACCTTTAGCTATTACTAATTTTTCAATGGTATCTACGCGTTCCCGCAATACAGAAACTTCTCCTGCTAATGCCATTATTATTGCCAGTAATTTATCGTTATCTGTGTTATCTAAATAAACTGGTCGTTTACCTTTTGCTTGTTTAGGAATCATCTTTTTTTTTGTTTGTCTTTTTTATTTACAGGACTTGCGCAGAAACCGGGTTTATCAACGAAATTTCCTGAAAAACAACGTTCAAGACAATAAACCCGGTTTCTTGTTTAGGTGCGTAACTCATAATTTGGTACCAACAATAATGAATGACTGTCTGCCATTATTTTGTTCGAGCAGTGTTTCAATGAGACTATCTCTGGAAAAACCTGCTTCTCGTGCTACAGCTACTAAATCTAAATCTCGCATCGCACTCCAGAAGGGTTCATTATTATTAGTTGTTTCTTCATCGTAGATGAATGACTGTCTGCCATTATTTTGTTCGAGCAGTGTTTCAATGAGACTATCTCTGGAAAAACCTGCTTCTCGTGCTACAGCTACTAAATCTAAATCTCGCATCGCACTCCAGAAGGGTTCATTATTATTAGTTGTTTCTTCATCGTAGACGAACGCAGTATATAAATCTAGATCGCGATACAAAGGTGCATCTTGATGTATCATTATTCCACCTGGAGCTAATAAACGATAACTTTCGCGGAAAACATTTCTAATTGCTGGCACAGGTATTTCATGTAGGAAAATATGACTTACCACCAAATCAAATGATTCATCTGGGAAGTTAGTCTTCTCGGCATTCTGTTGGCTCAAATGCACTCGTTTTCCTAAATACTCTGCTCGTGCATGACCATAGCGTAATATTGCAGGAGCTAGATCGATACCATAAACTTCAGCATTTGGGTAAGCATCTACATAAGGCAAAGTGTTAGCACCTACTGTACAACCCATGTCTAGAATTTTGGCAGGCTGAAAATTTGGGTATTGCTGCTTCAAGAATTTATGGATAACTGTCTGACCTCTGACATCGCGAAGAGACTCAGGGTTTCTCATGGCAATATGAACTCCAAAATCATAGATAGCACCAGCAGATATATCATCTTGAGTGTATTCGCCGTTATATCCTCCTGGCATACAATGAGTATCTACAACAGTTTGATAGGTAGGAATTTTTAATTCCGGGTTTAGGGTAAGTGTTCCCAAGGGTACTGCTTCATCCTTTGCTCGTTCTACTAATTCTGGTAATTGACGTTCGACTGTAGTAACTGCTGATTCCCACATCATTTCTTGGGTAGTACGTTTGCAGCTACTGTACCACTTATAGTATTGTTGTTGCTGCATCCCCTGCCGAATTTCATAACGATTTTTAGGGGAACGTTGATTTTCTTTTTCAAATTGGGGTTTGACAGTTTCTTGGTAAAGCAACTTTAAGTTATGTCGCATTTTGCTAGACAGATAGTTTCTTAAACTTCTGACAAAGTTTTGTCGTGCCAACTCATCGTGATTTGCTTGTGGAAGCATAGAATGAGCCAATTTTGTGTTCATAATTTTCTCTTACTAAAACGCTGACGAATATTTTACCGACATCCTTGCAGTTAGTCAATAAACATTTCCCGAAAAAAGAGTAATATCATGTCCGGATAATTAGTGATAAAAAAAGTTTTTGTTTGTAGTAGGGCTTCAGCCCTAACTGTAAATAGGGCTGAAGCCCTACTACGAGCTTTAATTATTCAACCGAACATGATATAAGTATCTTCTGAAAGTATAGAAACCGGGTTTATATTAGATGCCCTACCAGACTGACATCCGTCTCTCATAAACCCGGTTTCTGATAACACTTCTATTGCAAGTGAATTTTTTGATATAATGCTTTCCCAAAGTGAAGGGGGATGGGCATCCTGCCCGTCCACAAATATTAAGCACAAAAGTTGCTAAATGCTAAATTAAAATCTAGTCTCATACTGAATTGACAACACAGCATTATCATCGAAATTACTACCTCCACGGAGGCGCACTTTATCATTAATTTCATAGTCCAAAGACAACTCTGTTGCATCAAGTATAGTCGCGGATACTCCCAGTTTATTAGTTACGTCAATACCAACTTCTAGACCCCAACCCAAACTAGAAGCACGTTGGGAGCCACTTTTAGGAATAGTCGCAGGAAATATTCTAAATTCACTTAATCCCGTCGCTTCAATAATATCCTGTTGGATGTTACTAAATAGAGCGGTACTTGCCACATTTGCTAATGCTAAATTTCTGTCTGCACTGAGGGTATCAACAATATTACCTCCTAACAAACTAACTATTTGTGTTTCCGAGCGTTCTGGAGAACTGGTTAACTCTAGGTTATTTTC